>CAXNEV010000032.1:0-15118 GCA_964200925.1 Candidatus Latescibacterota bacterium
ATCGCACAGACATTCAGGAAACAGTGCTGGTTGAAAGTGCAAATTAACAGATCACATCACGGAATAAAAACATGCTGACACGCCTGGATATTTCTTCACGCCTGCCGGTGCTCAATGGCAAATTGTTTGGTGCGGTGGGTGCTTATGAAGCACTTGTTGGACGCGCATATTTTGCGGTGGATCCAAACGATGTGCACAATCATCCCGTGGTGGATCTCGATCTGGCACACAGGGAAACCGATGGGCGGGTAACTTTTTGTGCCGATGTGCATATTTTAAAACCGGCAGATGCCGCTCGTGGCAATGGGGCATTGTTTTATCAGGTGGTGAATCGCGGACGCAAAAACCTGTTGTCTGTATTTAATCTGGCCACAGGATCGAATATGCCCACGATAGAGGCGCATTTTGGCGATGGGTTTTTAATGCGCGAAGGTTATACCATTGCCGCTTGTGGTTGGCAGGCCGATGTGCCGCCCGAATCGCCCGATGATGTGCATTTGATGACGCTTGATGTGCCGCGCGTTCCGGTAACAGGGCCGGTGGCATGCGAAATTCTGGTCGATCAAAAGGTGGTTTTGCATTCGTTGGGCAGCCGGTATCACAAACCGTATGAACCGGCCGATAGGCATGAAGCCGATGCGGTATTAACGGTGCGCAACTATCCCTATGATACCCCAGAAGTGATCCCACGCGATTTGTGGATGTTTGACCGATTGCCCGATGGGCGCGCGGCCATTCGATATGATCAGGGGTTTGAACCGGGATTGCTTTACAACCTAATTTATACAGGCAAAGATCCGATTGTGATGGGATTGGGGTTTGTGGCCACGCGAGATTTTTTGTCTTTTTTGAAATATGAAACACATGATGCCAACCCCCTCCACCATGCGATTAACCGGGTGCATGCCTTTGGCGCGTCACAAAGCGGTCGGTTTTTGCGCCATTTGCTCTACCAGGGATTTAATGAAGACGAAAAAGGCCGCAAAGTCATGGATGGGGTTATGGCCCATGTGGCCGGTGGAGCGCGGGGGTCGTTTAACCACCGATTTGCACAACCATCGCGACATGCCGGGGCGCATTTTGATGTGTTTTATGCCACCGAGGAATTTCCGTTTACCGATTTGCCCCAAACCGATGTTGAAACCGGGCAATCAGGCGGATTGCTGGATCGTTGCGAAACAGCAGGGGTGACCCCTCGCATTTTTTATACCAATACATCAACCGAATACTGGAATCGCAGTGCGTCGCTGATCCATACCGATGTGGCAGGTGAACACGATGTGGTCATTCATTCTTCGGTTCGGATTTACCATTTTTCCAGTACCCAACACGGGCCGGGTGATGTGCCGACAAAACCATTGACAGAGTTTCCGCCCAATACCGTTAATTTCCGATATGGGTTGCGAGCGCTGTTGGTAGCCCTCGACCACTGGGTTTGCGATGGGGCAATGCCTCCCGAAAGTCGGTATGGCAAATGTGCAGATGGCACATTGGTCGATGTTAACGATATCGTGTTTCCAGCGCCCAATATCCCTCGACCCGAACGCATTCGACAACCGCTCCGTTTGAATTGGGGAGATCGATGGGATCAGGGCATCATTGATTGTGAGCCACCTCTTATGGGCGAGCCCTTTCGGGTGCGCGTGCCACAGGTGGATGGCGATGGCAATGAAGTGCCGGGCATTTGTATGCCAGAAGTGGCTGTGCCGCTGGGCACTTTTACCGGCTGGCGTTTTCGCACATCCGAAATGGGGGCCACAGATGCGCTGATCGGGTTACAGGGCATGTGGAGACCGTTTGCGCGCACACCAAAAGAGCGCGAAGCATCAGGCGATGTCCGGTTGTCGATTGGCGAGCGGTATGCCACTAAAGAGGCGTATTTGGGCGCAGTCGCACAGGCGGCATTGGCGCTGGTTGGCGAGGGGCTAATGCTTGCAGAAGATGTGGCAAATATGGTGATTCGAGCCGGGCACATGTACGATTGGGTGATGAAACCATAAAAAAGAAAAGGAGAAACCCGTTTCTTTTTTATCCTATGGTTTTATCCCATCTTTAAGGGTATAAACACTTTCAATGAACAAAACACGCGATAAAGGAAGATTTTCCGCGCGATTCCGTTTCGCAAAGCATCGTGAAAAGCTACCGATCTTGACAGGTCTTTTCATGGTATGCATCCACGGAGGATATTCGCGGAAAATCAGCCCTCCCGGCACTTGAGGGAACGACTTTTTGCCTACTTTTGTGTCGTTACAAAAGTAGGTCGCCGAAGGCAAACAAATGTGATAAAGATAAGTCTTCTTTATCCAGGAGGGATTTATGTTATTAATCGATGCGCATCTGGACCTGGCGATGAATGCGTTAAACTGGGATCGCAACCTAGATATGCCGGCTCATGTGATTCGCGAAGTGGAACAGGGCATGACACAAAAGGGGCGGGCGCGTGGCACAACGGCGTTGCCCGATATGCGCAAAGGCAACGTGGGATTGGCCGTGGCCACGGTGATTTCTCGCACAGCCCGGCCCAACAGCCCGGCCGATGGGGCATCCTGCCAGGAAATTTCCTATGCCAAAGCACAGGGCCAATTGGCCTATTACCGCGTACTCGAATCCCAGGGCAAAGTGCGCATGATTGTCGATTGGCCCGGTGTGGATGCCCATATCAAAGATTGGAACAAACGCGGGGCACAAGCGCCAATTGGGTTGATCTTGAGCATGGAAGGGGCCGATCCCATTGTGTCGCCCGATCAGGTGGAATCATGGTGGAACGATGGGTTGCGCATTGTGGGGCTGTCGCACTACGGCGTGAGTGCATACGCGCATGGCACGGGAACCGAAGGGGGATTGACCGAACTGGGCCGTCCCATTTTGAAGGCGATGAACGAGGTGGGCATGATTCTCGATTTGACCCATCTGGCCGATTTGGCTTTTTGGGAGGCGGTGGATATTTTTAAAGGGCCCGTGATGGCCAGTCACAACAATTGCCGAGCACTGGTGCCGGGTGATCGGCAATTTACAGACGATCAGTTGAAAGTGATCATTGACCGCGGTGGTGTCATCGGGGCGGCACTGGATGCGTGGATGTTGTATCCAGACTGGATCAAAGGGGAAACACAACCCGAGGTGGTGGGCCTGGAGGCTGTGGCCGATCACATTGATCACGTTTGTCAATTGGCTGGCAATGCGCTACATGCAGGCATTGGCAGCGATTTGGACGGTGGGTATGGCACCGAGCAATGCCCGCATGATCTGGACACCATTGCCGATTTGCAAAAAATTGCAGGGCTGTTGCAAAAGCGGGGATATTCGGAAACAGATGTAAACAATGTGATGCATGGCAACTGGTTGCGATTTTTTAAAACAGCGTGGTCGAGGTAGGTTTGCCACTGGAGGTTGTCATGGCTTCTGACATATCGGTGATGGATTTGATTGGTGCGGCAGCCGGACCCTGTCTGGTTGTACGAGAAGAAGATCTCGATGGCATTCGCGCCAAAATCGAAACGCGCGATTGGGCCAAACAGGGTTTTGCTGTTCTGTCCCAACAGGCGCGCGATTGGATGGCAAAGCCAATTGACATTCCCAAATGCGGGGGGCAGTGGCCTCACTGGTATGCCTGTGAAACGTGTGGGGTGCGTTTGCAAACGGTTGCACCAACCGAACACCGGTGCCCGTCATGCCAGCGCGTGTATTCGGGTGAACCCTATGATTCAGTGCCTTTTACCGCCATCCATCAGGAATTGAGCCAGGCCGTTTTAACATTGGGAATTTATTATGCCCTGTCGCGCGATTGTGATGCGGCTCGCCGGGGTGCTGAAATCCTGTTGGGGTATGCGGCGTGTTATCCCAAATATCCCGTGCGCGACCACCACTTAAAGTCAGATACCCCCTGGGCAACCAAGGTGTCGTGGGGCACATTGGGAGAATCGGTGTGGTTGATCCCCGTGTGTGGAGGATACGATTTGATTCGCGATGCCGGAGTTCTGAGTCCGGCAGAACATCAGGCCATTCGCGAACAACTGCTGCGCCCGGCTGCCCGGCTGATTTTGAAACACAACATTGGCATTCACAATATTCAGTGCTGGCACAATGCGGCCATTGGATCGGCGGGGTTGATGTTGAGAGACCGCGATCTGGTGGCTTTTGCTGTGGACGGCGATGTGGGCATTCGGGCGCAAATTCGCCAGGGCGTGCTGGCCGATGGGTTTTGGCATGAAGGCTCCTGGGGTTATCATTTTTATGGCATGCGCCCTTTGTTGGCCTGGACAGAAGCGTTGCGCAATTGCGGTCTGGATTTATACGATGCCCATTACAAACGCATGTTTGAAGCGCCGTTTAAAGCGGCTTTGCCCGATGGCAGTTTGCCAGCCTTTCACGATTCGGGTGGTCCGCGTTTGAACACAACAGCCCCGCACTATGAAATTGCCTTTGCACGATATGGCGATCCTTTGTTTGCAAGAACACTGGTTCAAGATACACGCACGGGTATCAATGCATTGCTTTATGGCGCCGATGTGTTGCCTGAAACCATTCCCCAGGTCAATCGCAGCACCCATCTGAATCGGGCGGGTTTTGTGTATTTGCGACAGTCCAAAGGGGAAGATCGCAGTTATCTGGCCATGGATTATGGCCCTCATGGCGGCGGGCATGGCCATCCCGACAAATTGAGTTTTTTGCTGTTTGGCGCTGGCCGAATGCTGGCCCCCGATCCGGGATCTGTGGCCTATGGCATTCCGATGCACCAGAAGTGGTATAAACAAACGGTGAGTCACAACACGATGGTTGTCGATTGCAAGTCTCAATCGCCCTGCACAGGTGAACTGGACGTGCTGGTGAATGGGGCCGATTTTGATCTGGTGCGCATCGCAACCGATGAAGCTTATGAAGGGATGAGGCTTTCCCGAACCCTCTTGTTTATGCACAATCTGGTGTTGTTGATAGATCGCATGACCGGAGATCGGCATCATACATTTGACTGGGTTTACCACAACCGCGGGCAATTGCGCACAGATTTTAAACGCAAACACAGCAACACAAAAATAGGTGATCAAGATGGGTACGAGGTGATTGAGGATGTGCGCACAGGTTTGCCTCAGGGGGCATGGTGTGCCACATGGCGTCAGGATCAGGTTCATGTGCGTTTAACCATGTTGGGCAGCCGTCAACCCACAGAAGTGATTACAGGACTGGGGCTTGATAATTCGGCAGAAGGGCTGGGCACACCGGATAAAACAAACACGCCAATGGTGATTGCACGGCGGCGGGTGCGCAGGCGATCTACCTTTAGTGCGGTTTTGCAGATTTATGGCAGCCGTCCAATAAAGGATGAACTGGCCATGGCCGTTGTGGAACCCGCAAGCCGGGCGCGAGGGGTGATTTTAAACCATGGCGCCAATCAACTGGTATTGATTTCAGCTTATATGCCGGGTGCTGTAACCTGGCAGGATGTCACATTTGAGGGCAAGGCCCTGTTTGTGTATGGTTCAAAACGCAAGTCGCCCCGGGTGGTGCTGGCAGAAGGAATGCGGTTGACCTGGGGAGAACACACCTGGACACTTGAAAATACCGGGTGCATTCAAGTTGAAAAATTAGACCGTGGGATGCGTGTGACCAATTTGAGTCATGCGGCCGCAAAAATTGAAGTAGATGGCCGCGAAGTGTTGTTGAATCCCGGCAAACGCTGGGTATTGCCATTGGATTGAAAATATGAAACGCGTGATCAAACCCGAAGGGGCTTATCGGATAGAAGTTGAAGATGTGCCTGTGCCTGAGATTCGCCAAACAGAAGTGCTGATTCGCACCGAGCGAACACTGATCAGCCGGGGGTCAGAAATCTGGCGTCGATATGTGCGGCAGGAGGCCATTGATCCCAAAATCATGGGCTATTCGCTGGCGGGAACCATTGTGGAGGTGGGTTCACAGGTTGACGATTTTTCAATGGGCGAACGCGTGGCAGCATTAGCTCCTCATGCCGAATATGTGGCTGTGGAAGTGGTGCATTCGCCGCATCGGCCTTCGGTGGTGGGATTGCCCGATGCGGTGTCTTCAGAGGCGGCCACATTCTGGCCATTGCTGACCAGTTCGGTGTTGTGGATGCAGGAAACAGGTGCAACACCCCAACAGCGCATGGCGATTTTGGGACAGGGTCTGGTGGGCAGTTGTTGCATGCAGGTGGCCAAACAATTTTTGGGCACACATGTCATTGCCATCGATGCCCTGTCTTTGCGATGTGATCTGGCCAAACGCCTCGGTGCGGATGCGGTTGTGAATGCCGCGCGTGAAGATCCTGTTGTGGCGGTAAAAAAGCTAACCGATGGGCAGGGTGCCGATGTGGTGGTGGAGGCCGTTGGTGGACGCGCGGGTGCAAAGGCATTTGTGCAGGCTCAGGATATGGTAAAACGCGGCGGATTGTTGCAGGTATTAGGCCTTTATGAAGAGGAACCCCTGCCGCTGGATTCTTCAAAAATTCAGGGCCGCCGCCTGATCGGTGGGTATCTGGATGTGTCCAAACGCACAGAAGCCTCAGATGATGCTTTGCAGTTGTTGATGAATGGAAAAATTGGCACTCAGGAGATGGTGACGCATCGGTTTTCATGTGAAGATGCCGCACAAGCGTTTGATTTGCTTTATACGCGTTTGGACGAGGCGATGGCAGTGATGTTGATCTGGAAGTAACAGGGCAAAATAAAAAACGGTTTGGGAGGAAGCATGAAGAACGGATTTTTTAAAGGGCATGGCCTGGGCAATGATTATATCGTGATGGATCCCAAAGAACTGACATTTAAATTAACCCCAAAGCGCATTCAACGAATATGCGACCGGAACTGGGGCGTGGGCAGCGATGGCATTTTGACACTAGAAACCTCAAAAAAAGCCGATTTTGGATTGCGCATCTGGAATCCCGATGGCAGTGAAGCAGAAAAATCGGGCAACGGGTTGCGCATTTTTGCCCGGTATTTGCACGCCACCAAAAAGACCAAAAAAACGTCGTTTACCGTGGAAACCAAAGGCGGGCTGGTGAGCATTGATTTGCATGTGGACAAATACGGCAATGCCCATGCGGCAACCGTTGAGATGGGCAAAGCGACATTTGATCCCAGAGCACTGCCTTGCAGTTTGAAGGTGGATGAGTTGATTGAACAACCCATTGTTGCGGCGGGTCAAAAGTTGACTTTTATGGGCGTGAGTGTGGGCAACCCGCACTGCGTGATATTTCGGCCCAAAGGACAGTCTTGGTCGCGTGATGAATTGCTCAAGTTGGGGCCTGCGCTGGAAAATCACGAGATTTTTCCACGGCGAACCAATGTGCAATTGGCGGTGCCAATCGGCCCCAAAGAGATTTACATTTTGATCTGGGAGCGCGGAGCGGGTGAAACGCTGGCATCGGGTTCGTCGTCATGTGCGGCGGCCAGTGCGGCTGTGCGGTTGGGGCTGGTGCAGTCACCGGTGACAGTGAAAGCACCGGGGGGCATGTTGAAAATTCAGGTTGATGCCGATTACGACCTGACCATGCAAGGCCCGGTTGCCGAAGTGGGGCGCGGCAGTTTGAGTGCGTCGTTTGTGCGCGAACTCGGCGGAAAAAATTAAGATGAACAATCGGATCGCAGATCAATTAAGAGAGATCTGGACCCATAAATTGGCCATGTGGTGGGCGCATTATAATGCCTTGTATTTAAACAAGGCGATGCGCCCACCTGTGTTTCGACTGGGGCGAGGCACAACCGTTTTGGGGCATTGGGATGGGGCATTGCGCGTATTGACCATTTCTGAGGTTCATATCGAACGCGATTCCTGGCTGAGTGTGATGGATACCCTTCGCCATGAAATGGCTCATCAGTATGTCACAGACGTTTTAAAAGTGCATGATGAATCTGCACACGGTGCGGCATTTCGGCAGGCGTGTGAAAAATTGCGCTGCAACCCGAATGCACAGGCAAAAGCAGATGAGTTCAAAACCGAGTCCGTGATTGAAGATCGCATTTTGCGCGTGTTGCAAAAAGTGCTGTCTCTCACCGGCAGCCCCAATGAACACGAAGCGCAAGCAGCCATGCAAAAAGCCCATCACCTGTTGATGACCTATAATATCGATCTGGTGGCACTGGATCGCACGCGCCGATTTGATACGCGATGCCTGGGCGAGGTCAAAGGGCGGCACACGTCGGCCGAACTATGGCTGGCTTCGGTGTTAAACCGGTTCTTTTTTGTGCAAACTTTGTGGGTACACAGTTATGTAGCCAGTCAAAACCATGAGGGCACGGTGTTGCAGATTTATGGCACCCCCGAAAATTTGGATATGGCGGCCTATGTGTACGATTATTTGATGCATTTGCTGGACGGGCTGTGGGAAATTTATCGCCATGAGAAACGGTTGCGAGGACATAGCGAACGGCAACGGTATTTTGCCGGGGTGCTGTCGGGATTTTATCAGAAATTGGAAACACAGGAAAAAGCGCTGGCCCAAACAGAAGCTCTAATATGGAAAGGCGATGCACAACTTCAGGCGTTTTATCGGCATGTCAATCCGTACATACAGAAACGCTATGGCAAAGGTGTGCGGGCAACCGATGCCTATCTGGACGGGGTGAAGGACGGAAAACAGGTGACGATTCATCGGCCAGTGACCGGGTCAGGCGATGGGGTGAAGGGTCTGCTGGAACGTTAGAACGTTAGAACGTTAGAACGTTAAAATCTGAAGTGAGGTGACTGCAACCCTGGTGGTGTGGGGGGGTAACGTGCAAACGTTTAAACGTGCAAACGCGCTTTTCTGTCAGGCCACGCGGTATTTGTCAATGGTTTGTTGGTTGATGGTTATGCCAAGGCCAGGCCCTTTGGGAATGTGGACATACCCTTCGGTGTCGATGTTGAATTTTTCATGGGTGAGATCGTGGCGCAATGGCGAGTTGGCCATGCAATATTCAAAAATTTGACCATGAGGCACAGCAGCCAATCCGTGTAATGAGGCGGCGATGGTGATGCCGCTTTTGAAACTGTGGTTGACCACGTTTCGGTGATGCCGATGGGACAGGCGACCCACCTGTACCATATTGGAAATGCCGCACCGGCCGGGGTCGGGTTGTATCCAGTCGAGGCCCCCGTCAACAATGAGGCGTTCAAAGTCGATGTAACGCGCTTCGGCTTCTCCGGTGGCAATGGGCACGGGGCTTTCAGCAGTGAGGCGGGCATATCCGGCAATATCTTCGGGATGCAGCGGTTCTTCGATCCAGAAGGGGCGGTATTCAAGAAATTGATGGGCGCGTTTGAGTGCGGTTTTCCAGTTCCAGACCTGGCCTGCGTCGATGAGAATATCAATCTGATCGCCTGCACCTTTTCGGGCTTCGCGCACCAGGGCGATGTCCTGGGTTTCGTTTTGCCCCATCGGCCCCCATCCAAATTTGATGGCGGTGAATCCCATATCGGCGTGTTTTTTTGCCAGATCGCAGGTTTCTTGCGGGGTGTTGCCAAACAGGATGGAACAGTAGGCGCGAAATTTTGTCTGGAATGGCCCTCCGAGCAGTTGATAAATGGGGCGATCACAGGCTTTGCCCGCAATGTCCCACAGCGCAATGTTGATGCCAGCCATCGCATGGGCCCCTGCGGCGGTGCGGCCATAATAATTGGCGGCGACATCCAGTTTGGCCATGCACTGTTCTAAGGCAAGCGGATCGGCACCGCGCAGGGCATTGGCCATGCCGTTGCAGATTTGATGGGAGAGAGGGGCTTCAATAATGGCTTTGACAACAGTGGGGCACGAATCCACTTCGCCCCAGCCTGTGATGCCTGCATCGGTGTCAATTTTGATCAGGCAAGTGTCCTGTGTGCCGTCGCAGGCGGCGTTGACCTGGGGCAGACGCAAAACAATGGCGGTGATGGCGGTGATTGTCATGTGAAAATTTCCTTTTAAAGAGACGATGGTTAAAAATGCGTTTGCACGTTTGCGCGTTAACACGTTTGCACGTTCCACCCTACCAGAGTCGCAGTCGCATGGTTTACAAGATGTTAACGTTCTAACGTTCAACGTTCCAACGTGGTTTCATGTCCATCGTCAGTCTTTCTCGTATTTCAATTCTTTATCTGAAAGTCTATAGAAAGGTGTGAACGATGTGTGTTTGACGCGTCTGTGATTTCGGCTTGTTTTATCGGCGAACCATAGGGTTCGCTTTTTTTGTGTGCCGTATGATAGAGGTTCCTTTTCTCTCTGTCAAGATGCGCCATCAGCGATCGGAAAACGGGTTGCGCCAAAATGAATTTCAACATAGTTTATGACAGACATTTTTTAACCCTTTTGAGAGGATTGGTTATGGCAAATGTGTTAAAAGATACGTATGAGGATCAGGGATTTTTAACCGGGCTAACCGTTTTTTCAGAAGCAGAGATCACGGGTTTTCGCCGGGCATTTGATGCGCTGGAAAAACGCGAGGGCAAAGAGAAGTGCCAGATCGGAATTGTGGGACGGCATTTTGAAGAAGAATTTATCTGGCAACTGGCAACCGATGCGCGGGTGGTGGATGCGATTCAGGCCATTATGGGCGATGATGTGATGATGTTATCGACGCACATTTTTTGCAAATATCCCGATCCCAATGCCAAATCTTTTGTGGCCTGGCATCAGGATGTGACCTATTGGGGATTGGAACCGCCCATTGCCCATACGGCGTGGATTGCCATTGACGATGCCGATGTGGAAAACGGGTGTATGCGCGCCATTCCGGAGTCGCACAGAAATGGCATTGTGGCACATGGCAAATCAACACGGGAAGGCAATTTATTGAGCATCAACCAGGAAATTCCCAATGAATACGTGGACAACAGCAAAGCGGTAGATCTGGAATTAAAGGCGGGCCAAATGTCGATTCACGATGGGCATTTGTACCATGCCAGCAACCCCAATCGGTCAAATCGGCGGCGTTGCGGTTTAACAGTGCGGTATATTCCGCCCCACGTTAAACAGACCGTATTGAATTCGCAAAAACAGGCATGGCAACCAATTGTGTTGCGCGGTGAGGATCGTTATGGGCATTTCTCAAAAACAGACATGCCGTTTCCCCTGCCATAATATGCGATATTGTGTGGATGGTAAACGGATCGAGAAGACGTGGCCGTTGGCATTTCTGTACACAATGGCGTCGGGATCGGCATCTGCCGGTCCCGATTCTTGCTAAAAGTGGCAGATGACCATAGGTTGGAACGATTTTTTTAGGGAGTGGATATGGCAAAAAAGAGGGTGTTGATAACCGGAGGAACCGGGTATGTGGCCGGGCGCATGTTGCCTGCACTTCGAGAGCGTTATGAGTTGACGATTCTGGATGTGAAGACCAAAAATCGTGCAGGTGAGGAAGTGAATGGGGCGATTGTGGCGGATTTGTTGCATAAAGATCGCGATGCCTATCGGCAGTATTTTTGCGGGCAAGACGCTGTGATTCACTGCGGGTTTACACGGGCAAACAAACCGGAAGATCAATTCTGGGCCGAGATGAACAATGTGGATATGGCGTTTAATGTCTATCAAACATGCATTGAAGAAAACGTGCCGCGTGCGGTGGTGATCAGTTCCAACCACGCGGCAGATTATTATGAAAATTTGATCTGGTCGGGCAAGATGGAATTTGTGACACCTGAGATGTATCCGTTGTCGGACAATTATTACGGTTGGGCCAAAGCGTCTTATGAATTGCTCGGGTTTACATTTGCATGTGGGTTGATGCACGATGGCAAAAGGCTTGAAAATGTGCAATTGCGCATTGGCGGGCCGCGCGAAACGGATATGGATCATGCAACAGCAGACAATTTGAAACGGATGCACCGGGGCTTGGGTGCGTATTTGAGCGTGCGCGATCAGGTGCAACTGGTGGTGAAGAGCATTGAAACGGAAAATATCGAAAACAAATACGGCGTGCCGTTCCAGATTTTTTATGGCATCAGCGGAAATTCACACAATTTCTGGACCATTTCAAATGCACACAAAACCATCGGTTATGAACCCGTGGACAACAGCCAGATCAAATTTGCCGATCAAGTTTCAAAGGTCATTTTAGAGGCGCAAAAAAATTATCCGAAAGAAATGTCCCTGTAAGCCTCATACAGGATATAGGCACTTCCAATAAACTTGCGAGACAGGAATGATTTTCCGCGCGATTCCGTTTCGCAACACATTGTAAAACGCCTCCATCGCTAACAGGCTATTTCATGGTGTGCATTCTGTGGGGATATTCGCGGAAAATCAGCCTTCCCGGCGCTTGAGGGAACGACTTTTTGCCTACTTTTTGGTCGTTCAAAAAATAGGTCGCCGAAGGCACAAAAACGTAATACTGGCTTTACCAAATGGAAGAATTTAAAAGGAATGCCGAGGTAATCAAAATATCGATTGTTCATTTTTTGTTCCGCTTATTGATCAGGAAAAATATATGACAAAGAAAAAAGTGGTTTTGACTGGTGCGGCCGGATATGTGGCAAGTCGCATGTTGCCAGCCTTGCGGCAGCGATATAATTTGACATTGCTGGATGTGAAGACGACGAATCGCTCAGGTGAAGAAGTAGAGGGCGTGCATATCGTGGATCTGATGAACGTGGCTTCGTTCCGGCCCTTTTTTAAAGGGGCCGATGCGGTGATCCACAGCGGATTTAAAGGCACGGTGGACTGGCATCACACAGATTATTGGAAAGAATCTGACAACGTACGCATGTGTTACAATGTGTATCAAACCTGTGTGGAAGAAGGCATTCGGCGCATTGTTGTGATGAGCTCCAATCACGCCTGTGATTTTTACGAGCGGTTGATCTGGTCCGACCGATTGGATTTTGCCACGACGGAGATGTTGCCGCTGTCGGACAATTTTTACGGGTGGGCAAAATCGACTTATGAACACCTGGCATTTGTGTTTGCAACCGGGAACAACAAGGATGGCAAAATATTGGAGAGTGTACACATTCGCATTGGCGCACCGCGCGATAACATTATGCAGGGGCAAACGCCCGATGATTTGAAAAAAATGCACCGCGAACTCGGCGCGTATTTGAGTGCGCGAGACCTGTCACAGATGGTGATCAAAAGCATCGAAACCGCAGATATTCGCGATGAAAACGGCGTGCCTTTTCAGGTATTTTTTGGCATCAGCGGCAATACCCATCGGTTCTGGAGTTTAGACAATGCCCGCCGCGTGATTGGTTATGCCCCTGAAGACGACAGCCAGATCCGGTTTGCCGACGAGGTGGCAGACGTGATTAAAGCGGCGAAGAAGAATTACAAAGAAGAACAAGGTGCGTAAAAGCAGTTCAAAGTGCGGAGTGCGAAGGGGCGGGTTACTCGAACAGTGCAAAGTCAGGAAGGGGTTTGTATGAAAATTACTGGGTTTGAAACCATCCCGATACAAGGTCGGGCCATGATTTTGAAAATGTTTACCGATGAAGGCATCACGGGGTATGGCGAGCCAATGAATTACGAACACTGGCGCGTAGTGGCCCAGGCGGTTGACGATATGGCCGAATATCTGATTGGCAAAGACCCTTTGCAGATTGAAGATCACTGGCAGGCGATGTATCGGTCGAGTTACAGCCGCAGTATGCCGGTGCTGGTGGGTGCGTTAAGTGGCATTGAAATGGCCATGTGGGATGTGTTTGGCAAAATGACCGGGATGCCCGTGTGGAAATTGTTGGGCGGTTCGGTGCGCAAGCGCATTCGCGTTTATACTGGAACAGGGGGCAATACCCCAGAAACGTGTGCAGAAAATGCGCAAAAAGCCGTGGCGGCGGGATTTCGCGCCATTAAAATGGGAGCCTCTTCAAAACCGGTGCGATTTGTGGATACCCCCAAAACGATTAACGACATGGTGGCGCGTGTGGCGGCTGTGCGCGAAGCCGTGGGAGATGAGGTGGACATTGCCATTGATTTGCACCGGCGTTTGAGTCCGGTTATGGCGGCCATTCTGGTGAAGGAACTCGAACCGCTTCGGCCCCTTTTTGCCGAAGAACCATGCCACCCGGAAAATAACGAAGCGTTGTTGACGTTGTCGCGGTCAACAACAGTGCCGATAGCAACCGGGGAACGCCATTTGACACGCTGGGGATTTCGCGAGGTGATTGAGCGCGAGATGTGCGCGATTTTGCAGCCCGATATTCGGCATTGCGGCGGGATGCTGGAATTGAAAAAGATTGCCGCGATGGCCGAAATTCACAATATGGCGATTGCGCCGCACAATGCGGCAGGCCCTATTGGTGTGGCGGCTTCGGTGCATGTGATGGCGACGGTACCCAATATGTTGATTTGCGAAGGTGGGCATCGGCGCGGTGACGGGCTGTTTCAAACGCCGCTGGTATTTAAAGATGGATTTATTGAATTGCCCACGGCACCGGGGTTGGGTGTGGACATGGACGATGATGCCATTGAAGCGTTGCGCGATGAGACATTCCGGTTGCGCGGCATGTTCTGGCATGAAGATGATGGATCGTTTGCAGATTATTAAAAGGGGGCGACCCTTCGGATCGCCCGAACGGTGCAAAATGCGGTGTGATATTTGTAAATTATACGGTCTGATTGTGGGGGTGTTTCTGTGGGGCCTGGCAGGTGTGATTGGTGCTGCCGATTTATTGGCCATGCGGCAAGAATACAATCAGGTGTCGGCAGAAATAGACAGTTTGGTGCGGGCCATGAAGGTGATGGATGCCGAGATGGTTGATGGCCTCAAATTGCCCGAAGGGCGCAAGCAGTCTATTGTGCCTGACGGGTTGTCGCTGGTGATGATTTTCTGGGCCGATGATGAAGCACAGGTGTGGTTGAATGATTTTCTGGTGGGCAAAACGCGGTTGACACCTGTTGAGGTCAGCGTGCCGGATTTGTATTTGCGCGAACAAAACAAAATTCGGGCGCGTTGCTGGGATACCGACTGGGTTGAAAGTGGATTTTTGTGCGGTTTGTATTTAAAAGATGGCCGTGGCAAATTGCACCCGGTTGTGGTTTCTGATGGCAATTGGAAATCGGCAGAAGGCCAGGCTATGGAAATTACCTATGCCCATCCGACCCCCAATATTCCGGGTGCAGAACCCATTTGGGGGCCGCGGGTATTTGGCATGGTAGAACTGTCTGTGGCTTTTGATCACAGAACAATCAAAAAAGCAACTCGCAAAACCGTGT
>CAXNEV010000033.1:0-14693 GCA_964200925.1 Candidatus Latescibacterota bacterium
TGTGGTATTGTAAGATTGGTAGGTTTGTCAACAATACAGCAAACAAATATTAATGTACAAATTATTAATAAATATGGGGATGGATTACAAAAAGGTGCCATTGTTACAGCGGAGTCAAATCGTTTAAGATTTAGGCCTCCTACTGATTAAGAAGAAATTTCTTGGGATAATGCGGTTGACGTTGAAAGCATTGATAGCGCATATATTAATTGCGCTGGGATGCTAAAATTCTGGAAGGATTGGAGGCCGAACTCAAGGAATTAGAAAATGCCAGCTATCAGGTATTGAGTTGACATCACTACCAACGCTGGTGGCAATTTTGGATCACATATTGACTGAAAATTTATAACATAGACGAGAATAAAGAAGCATATATATTAACCCCGGAGCATATTGTCGTGATCCGGGGTTTCTTTTTGGGAGAATCCCCATCGTTGCATAGATAGTTCTTTACTACGTAAATCTGAGTCAGCACGCCTTAAAAAGAATGGATGTACAATCCAAAAATTTTATGCATTCTGAAAATTATCCTGCTAATATTATTGTTGTCTATTTTGGGGTATTTGGACAGCATTCCCTCACCATTGACAAAACATAGGTATTTATGTATCATTGCACGTTGGGTTAATCAAAAAAAAACAGGAATTACCTTTTTATTTTTATGAAAATATAAATATGTCAGGCTGGTTTAACCTCTGCGGTGTCTCCGCGCCGCGCAGAAAGGACAACCCAAAACAATGAAGGTGCAGGTAACAGAATCTGGCACATGGCGTCGAACTCTTGAAATCGAAGCCCCGGCAGAAGATGTAGAAAAACGGATTGAGGCTGCTTACAAAAAATATAGCAAATCGCTCAATATACCGGGTTTCCGCAAGGGTAAGGTGCCTGTAAATGTAGTCAAAAAACAGTTTGGCCCGGCTATTCGCGGCGAAGTTGTTCAGGAGATGGTCGAAGAGTTTTATCGCGAAGCCAGTCAGGCCGAGGGCATTCATCCTGTTGCTCAGGCTGATATTGAAGACATTTCTTTTAATGAAGGTCAACCTCTCATTTTTAAAGCTTCTGTGGATGTGCGCCCAGAAATTAAAGTTGATCACTACAAAGGGCTTCAGGTTAAACGCCCCATTTTTCCTGTTAAAGACGAACAAATTGACGCACAGTTGAGTTATATCCAGGAGCAAAATGCCACCGAACAAATTGTTGAACGGGCGGCCGGTTTTGGCGACGTGCTGTTGGTGGATGTTGAAGAACTCAACGAAAAAAACCAAACCAAACCAGCAACTCGCCAGGAAGATCAGCGCATTCGGTTGTTCAAAGACAAAGATGACAAGCCATCAGAACTGGCCGAACAACTTTTGGGCATTGTTGCAGGGGAAACCCGCGACATTAAGCTGAAACGCGCAGTAGCTGATCATGAACATGATCACGACCACGAGCATCATGATCATGAAGGGCCTGCAACCTTTCGGGTAACGGTTAAGGGTGTGCATGAACGCACATTGCCCAAATTGGATGATGAATTGGCCAAAGATGTGGGCGATTATGAAAATCTTGAAGCCCTTAAAACGCGTATCCGCAGCGATATGCAAATACAATCGGATCGCGCATCCCGTCGCCGTGTAGAAGAGCACCTTGTTGATGCACTCATTGAACAGAATGCCTTCGATGTGCCTGACAGCATGGTTGAAACGTATCTCAACGGGATCATTGAATCTTATAAACGTGAACACGCTGGTCACAATCATCCCATTGATGAAGAGGCCATTCGGCGTGATGGACGTGACAGTGCTCTGCGAGGGGTAAAACGGTATTTGCTGCTTAATGCCATTAGCGAGCAGGAAAAAATTGAAGTGATCGAAGCCGATCTCGACAAACATCTTGCTTCGATGGCTGAACAATACAAAATCGAAGGGTCACAACTGCGTCAAATTTTGAGCGGTTCGGGGCAGCTCGATCAGCTTTATTCTGATTTGAAAATGGAAAAGACCGTCGATTTTCTCATCGAACAATCATCGCTTGAAGATGTGGAAGAGGTCGAGGCACAAAATTGACGTCCAGCACATCCCAAATTGAATTAAAAAAGGCAGTCATCTTTGAGAATCCATTTGCGGTTGATTCGGTGATACTTGTTTCAATTGTTGTTTATGTTTTATTCGTGCCCCAGAATGATTCGGGGTTTGCTCTTGAATCTTGAATGCTGAGTGTTTAAAATTATGGCTTTGGTTCCTACTGTACTTGAACAAACCGGACGCGGTGAACGTGCTTATGATATCTTTTCGCGTTTGTTGCGCGACAATATCATTTTTATTGGCACACCAATTAATGATACCATTGCTAATTTGGTGATTGCCCAGATGTTGTTTTGCACGTCTGAAACCCCAGAAAAACCCATTCGGCTCTACATCAATTCTCCTGGTGGCAGCATCACGGCTGGGCTTGCCATCTACGATACCATGCAGTATGTACCCAATGATGTTGAAACGGTCTGTGTGGGACAAGCGTTTTCAATGGGAGCTGTTTTGCTAGCCGGAGGAGCCAAGGGGCAGCGTCGGGCATTGCCTAATTCGCGCATTTTGTTGCACCAGCCCATTGGGGGGGCAGGCGGACAGGCATCAGACATAGAACGCCATGCCAAAGAAATTTTGCAGTATCGCGACCGCCTCAATCAAATTTTGGCCGAATGCACAGGACAACCCATCGAGCGTATCTCCAAAGATGCCGATCGAGATTTTTTCTTGTCACCCGTTGAAGCCAAAGAGTATGGCCTGATCGACGAAGTGCTTTTGCCCTCGACTGTGAATTCGAATAAAGCGTGAAAAAACAACAGATACATGTGACTTTTCTCATGGAAAATGCATGAAACGACGAACCTCCCGCACTGAAATTCGCTGCTCATTTTGCGCCAAAAGTGCCGATCAAGTTGACAAGATTGTTACGGGGCCAGGCGTTAATATTTGCAGTGAGTGCATTAAACTCTGCAATGAGGTGTTGCGAGAAGACGATTTAAAAAAACCCGTAACCCTACACAAAGATCTGCCCAAACCCGCAGAAATCAAATCTCGCCTTGATGATTATGTGATCGGGCAAGATCAGGCCAAACGTGCGTTGTCTGTTGCGGTGTACAACCATTACAAGCGCATTCGATCCAATCAAAAAAAAGATGATATCGAGCTTGATAAAAGCAATATTTTGCTCATTGGTCCTACAGGAACGGGCAAAACATTGTTGGCGCAAACACTGGCGCGCATTTTACAGGTGCCGTTTTCTATTGCCGATGCCACCATCCTCACCGAAGCCGGGTATGTAGGTGAAGATGTCGAAAATATTCTGGTGCGCTTGTTACAAGCGGCCGATTACGATGTGTCTCGCGCAGAGATGGGCATTTTGTATTTGGATGAAGTCGATAAAATTTCACGCAAATCAGCCAATCCTTCCATTACCCGCGATGTGTCGGGTGAAGGGGTGCAACAAGCGTTGCTGAAAATTCTCGAAGGCACCGTGGCCAGCATCCCACCCAAAGGTGGTCGCAAACATCCCGAGCAACCGCTGATTCAAATGAATACCAAAAACATTCTGTTTATATGCGGTGGTGCTTTTGACGGGTTGCAAAACATAATCAGCGCTCGCATTGGCAAAAAAACCATTGGGTTTGGTTCTGATGCTGCCACACAAGAAGAGCGCAATGTTGGCGAAATTTTTCAGCACACCGAACCAGAAGATTTGATTAAATATGGTTTAATTCCCGAACTGGTGGGGCGCTTGCCTGTGGTATGTGCGCTGCATAATCTTGATGAAGATGCCTTGCTCCAAATTTTGACTGAACCGCACAATGCCATCACCAGACAGTATCAAAAACTGTTTGAGCTCGACGGGGTGAAATTGTCTTTTGACGATGAGGCGTTGCGCGAAGTGGTTAAAATTACTCTTGAAAAAGGAACAGGGGCTCGCGGCTTGCGTTCTGTGCTTGAATCGATCATGACAGATTTAATGTTTGAAATTCCATCAAACAGCGATACCGAATCGATTGCCATCACACGGGACATTGTTCGAAATCGCAAAAAGCCGCGTATGGAAGTGCACGAAGTGAAAAATAAAAAACGGGCTTAATCCGTTTCTTAGAAACGCATCCCAGAACCGGGGTTGGTTTATGGACCCCGGTTTTCGTTTGTCCAAAAAAAACGGGAGAATTGAAACTGAAAATTGAGGCTTTTATCAATTCTCAATAACCTTCTGTAGTCAATCTCCAGTCTCTTGTTTGCACTTTAATTTATGACTCTTCATTCTGCCGAATTTGTTATTAGCGTTGGGTTTTTAAAACAATTGCCCGGCGATGGTTTACCAGAAATAGCGTTTGCTGGTCGATCCAATGTTGGCAAATCATCGCTGTTGAATCGGCTGTTGAACCGAAAAAATCTGGTTAAAACCAGCGGAACACCGGGTAAAACGCGAACGCTCAACTTTTTTTTGATCAACAAAGGTTTTTATTGTGTGGATATGCCGGGGTATGGATATGCCAAACGCAGTCAGGATGAACGCCTGCAGTGGGCACGGCTAATCGAAGGTTATCTTAAAGATCGCCCCCCACTTAAGGGGTTTGTATTGCTGATCGATGCCCGACATGATCCCACACAAGATGACCTTCAGATGGTGGATTGGTTGGCCCAATCACAAAAACCGTTTGTGGTGGTTGCCACAAAAGCCGACAAACTTTCGGGCAGTACGTTAAAACCTCGATTAGACAAAACACAGCGCATTTTAGGTATGCATGGCGAGATCGTTGTCATGCCTTTTTCTGCGGAAACGGGTCGGGGCAAAAACGATTTGTGGCGTTGGATGGAGGAGGTTTTAAATGGGTGATTACAATGTTGTAAATGTGGATGAAATTCCAACCCCGGCATTGCTGGTCTATCGCGGTATGGTGCGACACAATATCAAAACCATTGGCGATTTGATGGGTGGGTATTCGCGTTTGTGTCCACATATTAAGACCCACAAAATGTCGCGTGTGGCCCAAATGGAAATGGAAGCGGGCATCAACAAGTTTAAATGTGCCACACTCAAAGAGGCCGCCATGCTGGCTGCTGCAGGAGCCACCGATATTTTGATTTCATATCATATGGTGGGAGCCAATATCCAGCGCCTGATGGAACTTAAAAAAACCTATCCCCATATCGATTTAAAAGTGATCGCCGATGATGCAAATACCATTCGTGCCCTGTCGGATGCTTGTGATAAATCACAAGTTAAAATAGGGATTCTGCTCGATCTGAATACGGGTCTGGATCGCACGGGTGCACCGATGGGTGAACCGGCTTTAAAATTGGCTCGGTTGATGGCCGATTTGCCGGGTTTGCAATTTGTCGGATTGCATGTCTATGACGGTCATGTGGGCAATCCCGATGCGGCTGTGCGCAAAAGCGTGGCACTTGACTCCATTCAAAAAGCTGTTGAAACCCGCCGTTTGATTGAACAGGCCAACCTGTCGGTAGCGATGCTGGTGGCGTCGGGATCGCCGGGTTTTGAACACACGCGTCTGGTTGATGAAGTCGATGCGGTATCACCTGGCACATGGATTTTTTGGGATACGGGATATGGGGATCAACTCAACAGTCCATTTCGCTGGGCCGCACTGGTCTTGTCGAGTGTGATCAGCACCCCAGGTTCCGATTTGATCACGCTGGATGCCGGAAACAAATCAATAGCCCCCGATACGCCCGCACCGCATTTTCGCGCGCTGGGTTTGCCCGATCACATCGAGTTTGTTCGCCGCAACGAAGAGCACCAAGTCTTGCGTTTGCCCAAAGGCACACCGCGTCCCAATGTGGGCGACAAATTTTATCTCGTGCCACGCCATGTGTGTACCACTGTCAATTTGTGGGACGAGGCCTATGTCATTGATGAAACAGGACACTTTGTTGAAACCTGGCCCATTGACGCACGAGGACATTAAAAAATGAATCCCCGACCTCGCCTTTTTGCTCCTGGCCCGACCCCCATTCCCGATGCAGTTCTGGCGGCCATGGCAGAACCCCTTATTTACCATCGTGGACCCGATTTTCCTGTTTTGTTGCGCGGTGTGGTGGAAAAGCTCAAACCGATTTTTCCCACCGTTGATGATGTGCTGTTGCTTTCGGCCTCAGGATCGGGCGGTATGGAAGCTGCCGTGGTGAACACGTTGTCTCGAGGAGATCGGGTCATTGTGGTTCAGGCCGGGCAATTTGGAGCCAAATGGACGGCTATTTGCAAAGCTTATGGACTGGATATAGATATTATTGATTTGCCATGGGGACAGGCACTTGATCCAGAACAGATTGTCAAACGGTTAACGCCTGATACACGAGCGGTATTGACCACACAAAGCGAAACATCCACGGGGGTGTTGCACAATATTGCCGCTGTTGCACAGATTGTAAAACACACGGACACTTTGTTGATTGTCGATGGGGTATCCAGTGTGGTGGCCCATGCATTGCCGACAAATGATTGGGGCGTGGATATTGCCATAACAGCGTCGCAAAAAGGATTGGGGGTGCCGCCTGGCGTGGCGATTGTGACGGTGAGCAAACGCGCATGGGTGGCCATGAACCATTCTGATTTACCCAAAAATTACTTTGATTTAAAAGCCTATAAAACCGCTTTTGACGAAGGGCGCGGCCCTGCAACGTTGCCTGTGACATTAATTTCAGGACTTCGCGCCGCACTGAATTTGCTTCATACTGAAGGCATTGAAAATGCCTGGAAACGCCATGCCCGCCATGCCCAGGCGGTTCGTCAGGCAACAGAGGCACTTGGGTTGTCGGTTTTTGCAGCCTGCCCCTCCAATGCATTAACGGCCATTGGTTTGCCCAAACAATTGGATGGCGTGGCCTTGATGCATCACCTGTTGACCCGATATGGCATTACACTTGGCGGTGGATTAGCCCATTTGCGCGGTCGATTGATACGCATTTCCAATTTGGGCCATGTGGATGATCTGGATATTTTATCTGTGATTTCTGCTTTGGAAATGGGTTTGCGTGCGCAGGGGTGGGAATTCACACCAGGAACAGGTGTGGGGGCAGCAGAAACCGTGTTGGGATAAAAGATAGCTGTCGGCGATCAGCCGTCAGCAAAAGCATGGATAAAACATATGAAACATGTTTTTGGGAAGATGGCGTGGTGTTTTAAGCAGACCGTTCAATGTTCACGTACACTGGGGTCTGCACCCAAAATTATAGACTTGATTTTGCGTTCTGCATGTACAATTCACACAAACATTGGTTATGTTTTATGAAAGTTTTGATTAGCGATTCGCTGGCTGAGGGTTGGCAAGAGGTGTTGCAAGACAATCCCGAAATTCAAGTGGATGTAAACACGGGTTTGTCTGAGGATCAATTGTGTGAGGTTATTGGTGATTATGCCGGACTGATTGTGCGCAGTGCCACCCGCGTTACTCAAAAGGTGATCAAGGCCGCTAAGCATCTTAAAGCCATTGGGCGGGCAGGTGCGGGCGTTGACAACATTGATCTGGATGCCGCAACAGCACGTGGTATTGTGGTGATGAACGCTCCAGGCGGCAACACAATTTCAACGGCAGAACACGCGATGGCCATGTTGTTGTCGCTGTCTCGCAATATTCCGCAAGCGACGGCATCTGTCAAATCAGGAAAGTGGGAACGCAATAAATATACAGGTGTTGAACTCGATGGCAAAATATTGGGCGTTATTGGCGTGGGTCGTGTGGGACAACAAGTGGCGCGTCGGGCGCGGGCTTTTGGCATGCGCATTTTGGGAGCTGATCCTTTTTTATCAGAAGATATGGCGCGTCAGCTCGATATTGAACTATCTTCTTATGACGGCATTTTTGCCGAGGCCGATTACATTACGTTGCATGCGGCACTAACGGATCATACCCACCATTTGATTTCAGAAAGTGCGCTAAAAAAATGCAAAAAGGGCATGCGCATTATTAACTGTGCCCGGGGTGAACTCATTGACGAAACAGCCTTGCTCAATGCAATTGAATCGGGCAAAGTGGCAGGTGCTGCGCTGGATGTTTTTCACCCAGAACCGCCCCCTAAAGATCATCCGTTGTTTCAACGATCCGAAATTATTTGTACGCCGCATTTGGGAGCATCAACTTTTGAAGCTCAGGAAAAAGTGGCACGTCAAATTGCCATTGATTTGCGCGATGCATTGATGGGCAAACCCGTATTAAGTGCGCTGAATTTGCCTCCGATTAGTCCTGAACACTTTGAGGCCATTAGCCCCTATTTGCTGGTTGCAGAAAAAGTAGGTTCGTTACATACGCAATTAATGGGGGGCAATTTGCGCCGCGTGGTGACCAGGTATCAAGGTGTGATTCGCGACTATGCCACCGAACCGCTAACGGCTGCGGTGCTCAAAGGCGCTGTGGGGCAATTGATCAATGAACCTGTAACGCTGGTAAATGCCCGAATTTGGGCTGAGAGGCGTGGCATAAAAGTAGAAGAATCAAAAAGCAGCCATGAAGATTATAACAATTTGATTACGGTAGATATTGAAACATCGGCTGAAACCACATCCATTTCAGCCACCTTATTTGGCCGTCGCGATCCGCGATTGGTGCGTTTTGACGATTTTGAAGTCAAAGCCAAATTGGAAGGGGATATGCTTTTTTGCTGTAACAAAGACGTACCCGGAGTTGTGGGGCACATGGGCTCATTGCTGGCAGACAATGGCATCAACATTGCCGATATGGCGCTTGGGCGCAAAAATCGGGGAGGAGAGGCCATTATGATTTTTAACATTGATGCGCCCGTTTCTGAGGGTGTGCTCAAAAATATTGCAACCAAAAATTTTGTTTATTGGGTAAAACAAGTGAAGCTGTAAAACAGTCGTGGGTCACGAGTCGAAAGTCAAAAACCAGGCCTCTATTCTTTGATGTTTCTGAAACAGGGTGACTTTTGATTTTTGGCTGAAAAGGAGAGCTGGTTATGTCTGTTCGAATTGTGCTTGGTGCCCAATGGGGCGACGAAGGCAAAGCCAAAGTAGTTGATTATTTGACAGCGGAAGCCGATGTGGTGGTGCGGTATCAGGGAGGGGCCAATGCGGGTCATACCATTAAAGCTGGTGATCTGGAATTTGTTTTTCACCTGATCCCTGCCGGTATTGTTCACAAAAACAAAACCTGTGTGATTGGCAATGGCGTCGTTCTGGATCCTACGGCCATGTTTCAGGAAGTGGATGATTTGCTCAGCCGGGGTATTTCGGTTGAAGGGCGGCTTTTTGTGAGTGACCGCGCCCATCTGGTATTGCCCTATCACAAACAATTGGAACAGGCCAGTGAAAAAAAGATTGGCGATGGGGCCATTGGTACGACCCTGCGCGGTATTGGTCCAACGTATCAAGATAAAATCAACCGCTCGTCGGGCATTCGCGTGGGTGATTTGCTCGATGCAGAATTGCTGCCCGAAAAAATTCGGGCAAATGTGCGCGCCAAAAATGAAGTGCTTGAAAAGATTTATGGTGTTTCGGGTATGGAAGAAGTGCCATTGATTGAACAGTACATGGCTTTGGGTGAACGGTTGGCTCCTTATATTACCGATACGTCTGTGTATCTCAACGAAGCCATTGATGCGGGAAAAAACGTATTGTTTGAAGGCTCACAAGGTACGCTTTTGGACATTGATCACGGAACGTATCCCTATGTGACCTCATCCAATACAACAGCAGGTGGGGCATGCACGGGTTCGGGTGTTGGACCGACGCGTATTGATGAAGTGATCGGTGTTGTAAAGGCTTATACCACTCGCGTGGGCAATGGGCCATTTCCAACAGAACTCAACAATGAAATGGGTCAGCGCATTCGCGATATTGGCCATGAATATGGAGCCACAACAGGTCGACCCCGCCGTTGCGGCTGGCTGGATGTGGTGATTGTGAACATGGCGCGGCGCATCAATGGGTTGTCGAGCATTGCGGTGACGCGTCTGGATATTTTAGATGAAATTCCCGAATTGAAAATTTGCACACACTACAAATACAAAGGCCAGCGCATGGATCATTTTCCGAGCGACCTCAATAAACTGGCTGAGTGTGAACCCGTTTATGAAACCCTGCCCGGCTGGCAAAAACCCACCAGTGATATTCGAAAATATGCCGATTTACCAGATCCGGCCAAACGGTATCTCGACCGCATTACCCAATTGTCACAAACGCCCATTTCTCTGGTTTCAGTTGGACCCGATCGCGATGAAACGATTGTGGTGGAGTAATGTTTTTAAAAAATTAAGAAATTTGCCAAACATCAGACACGCCATTGGCCTTTATTGTCAGGTTCCACTGTTTTTAAATACAAAGCCCATTCTGACTTTAGATTCAGGATGGGCTGTTATTTTTTTATAAAAAAGGGCGCCGCTCCATCCTGGATCGACGCCCTTTGGCATCCTGCCGTTATCTTAAGCTCACTGATATTATCGGCGGACTCAAAAACTCCTTTAATAATTTATCTAATATAATTTTATTTAGTTCTAAACATTACTATATAATTTAACAAAATGACGCGATTGACCTATAAACCCATTGACGCCATAAATATGTCCAGTATATTTCAAGTCACATATCCATAGGTCATGAGTCGCGGAAACACAGATCGCGGGTCATGTTTGTGTTTTTATTTTTTATTTATAGAACGGTTATGCCTCTTCTTCTCGATACCCGCAACAGACCCATCCGCGATTTGCGTATTTCTATAACCGATCGTTGCAATTTTCGATGCCCGTATTGTATGCCTGCTGAAATTTTTGGAGAGAAATACGAATTTTTGCCCAAATCGGAAATCCTCTCTTTTGAGGAAATTTCCCGTTTGGCCCGAATTTTTGTTGATTTGGGTGTGAGCAAACTGCGCATCACTGGCGGAGAACCGCTGTTGCGCCGCGATCTGGAAACACTGATTATGCAGTTGGCAAACATACCAGGTGTTGAAGATTTAACATTGACAACCAATGGGTATTTGTTGGCCGAGAAGGCCCAAGCGCTTAAAAATGCAGGATTGCACCGATTAACCGTGAGTTTGGATGCCATTGACGATGCCACTTTTAATCTCATGAGTGGTCGTTCTCACGGAGCTGAGCAGGTGCTTGAAGGCATTGCTGCTGCCGAAGCCATTGGTTTTTATCCTTTAAAAATTAACGCCGTGATTCAAAAAGGGGTGAATGACCACCTTGTTGTGGATCTGGCGCGCCATTTTCACGCTACCGGGCATATTTTGCGATTTATTGAATTTATGGATGTGGGCAACCGCAACAATTGGAATATGGCGCAGGTTTTATCTGCACGTGAAATTGTTCAGCGCATTCACGCGGTTTTACCCCTTGAACCGCAAGATCCCAACTATCAAGGGGAAGTGGTACAACGCTATCGCTATGTGGATGGCGGTGGCGAAATTGGTGTTATTGCCTCTGTCACACAGCCATTTTGTGGCGATTGCACCCGTGCCCGATTATCCACAGATGGCAAATTATATACGTGTTTATTTGCAACTGACGGCACAGATTTGCGCGATTTTATGCGCCAAGGTGCCTCGGACAAACAAGTAAAAGATTGCATTCAAGGGGTTTGGATGCAGCGATCGGATCGCTATTCTGAGATTCGTTTTGACCATACCCCCGAAGTCAAAAGACGCAAAGTGGAAATGTATCATATTGGCGGGTGAGGGTTTGACCGTATTTCTCCTTGACAAAACGGCTTAATTCGTTAAGTTTCGTTCATTCTGGAATTCTGAAAATTCCTGATCATAAATATTAACAATCTTCTTTGGCAGGTGGTTGTTATGCGCAAATTGAGTTGGAAAGACAAACTCGCTGATCAATTGCCCAAAGATCTCCAGGCAGAAATCGATTCTTTTGAGGCATTGATTGAACAAAAAAAACAAGGCAAAGTTGTCGATAAAGTTTTTGCAGAATCTCGCCTGCGCCGAGGAACTTATGGTCAGCGTTATGACAATGGCCAGCGTTTTGACGGGCAGGTGACAAAATATTTGAATTATCCCAGTGGGGATTTGCTCAAAGGACCCGAAACGCTCTGGGATGCCCCAGGCATGCAGCGCATTAAAATTCCATTTGGTGGGCTAACAACTGCACAAATGGATGTGCTGGCCGACTTGGGTGAGGAATATTCCGATGATATTTTGCACATTACCACACGGCAAGATGTTCAGTTGCACTTTGTACATATCGAAGACACGCCTGATTTGATGCGCCGGTTGGCCTCTGTGGGCATTACGACACGGGAAGCATGTGGCAACTCGGTGCGCAATGTGACAGCATGTCCATTGTCGGGTGTGTGCCGCACAGAGACATTTGATGTGACACCTTATTCCAAAGCACTGGCTGAATTTCTACTTGGGCATCCTGATTGCCAAGATATGGGGCGCAAATTTAAAATTGCCTTTTCGGGTTGCCGTCACGAAGCTTGCGGATTGACGACCATTCACGATATCGGCGCACTGGGTGTTATCCGTGAAATCAATGGGAAAACTCAGCGCGGTTTTGAATTTTATGTGGCTGGTGGTCTGGGTACGGTTCCTTACCAGGCGAAACTCTTCAGCGAATTTTTGCCCGCAGAAGAGCTGTTGCCAACGGCTCAGGCGATTTGTCGGGTATTTGCCCGTTTGGGTGAAAAACAGAACCGGGCGCGCGCCCGCATGAAGTTTTTGGTGGATAAACTTGGGTTGGGAGAATTTCAACGCCTGGTGGCTGAAGAACGCAAAATTTTGCCACACGATAACCAATGGACTGCGTATCTCAAGAACATTGATTCTCATCAGGAAGAACCCCTGAAGATAGCCGCACCACTCAATGGGAAGGCCAAACCTGCCGGGTTTGATCACTGGTTTGCGACCAATGTGTATAAACAGCGTCAAAGCGGGTATGCGGTGGTGACCATCACATTGCCTCTGGGTGATTTGACGGCCAATCAGATGCACGGGTTGGCTTCTTTGGCTCGCAAATACATCAAAGACACGGTGCGGACCACCGTTGAACAAAATATTGTTTTTCGCTGGGTCAGCGAATCCGATATTGTAGCGCTATATGTCGATCTTCAGGCATTGGGGCTTTGTGAGGCCGATGCGGGTACAATTGTGGATGTGGTTGCTTGCCCGGGCACCGATACATGCAAACTGGGCATTTCGTCGTCGCGCGGTTTGGCAGGCGAGTTGCGCACCCGATTGGCTGCCAAAAGCCTTGAAATGGATCAGGCCATTAAAAATTTGCGCATTAAAATCAGCGGGTGTTTCAATTCTTGTGGTCAGCACCATATTGCCGATTTGGGTTTTTATGGCAACAGCCGCAAAATTAACGGTTATACGGTGCCTCACTTTCAGGTGGTGTTGGGCGGTCAATGGACTGAAAATGCGGCATCTTATGGCCTGGCGATGGGGGCGATTCCCTCCAAAAATATTCCGGAAGTGGTTTCGCGCATGACGGATAGTTTTGTACAAAATCGAAACAAAGACGAATCGTTCCAGGATTATAT
The DNA here is from genome assembly GCA_964200925.1 of Candidatus Latescibacterota bacterium. Classification (GTDB taxonomy): domain Bacteria; phylum Latescibacterota; class UBA2968; order UBA2968; family UBA2968; genus CAXNEV01. The sequence goes on from CAXNEV010000033.1 coordinate 13,495, forward strand.
CAAACGCATCGGCAAAAAGCAGATCAAAGATATGCTGGCCGATCTTGCCCAGGTGCCTGCCCATGACATTGATCCTTCTTATTATAAGGATTGGGGGGACAGCCGTGAATTTACCGTGGGGGATATGGGCAAAGGCGAATGTGCTGGCGAAGTGGTTTCTCTGGTGCAGTTTGAACTTTCGGGTTGTGAAACGGAAGTTTTTGAAGCACAGATTCATCTGGATGAGGGGCAATTTGAGGCGGCTTATCACGGTGCGTATCGCGCGATGTGGCATGCGGCCAAAGCGTTGGTGCGCACACAGTGGTTTGACGTGCCTGAAGATGCCGATGTGGTTGTGAAAGAATTCCGCACGCGTTTTGTTGATACGGAACTTTTTAACGATCGATTTGCCGGTGGCAAATTTGCCAACTACTTCTTTAGTGCCCATGAAGCAGCGGTTTCAACCTATACCCGCGATGGGGCACACAAAATTGTTGAAGAAGCCCAGTTGTTTATCGAAGCGGCATATGCATGTTATGGTCGTATGAACGTCGTGACAGCATAAAACAAAACACTGAGACTGGGTACTGGAGACTTGTTCCAATCAGTCTCCAGTACCCAGTCCCTAACCTCCGAGTTACCATGAATACCCATAAAGTGAGCGTTAAGCTGTATCTCGACAAAGGCCAGGATGTTGCGCCTGAGACGTGGTTTAGAATTTTCAATACCTGGATTTCGAACCACCAGGGAACCGATGTGCTGATTGATGTGGCCGATTATAGCCATGTGCCTGCCGGGCCCGTTATTTTGTTGGTGGGCCATGAATACGACATTTGTATAGATGATTCCGATCAAAAACGCGGGTTGTTTTATCGCCGCAAACAGCTAGTAGATGGCGATTTTGGATCTCAGCTTGAAGCGGCTATTCGCAGCACTTGTGAAATATGCCGTCGCCTTGAGACAGATACAGAATTGGGCAATCAGGTGGTTTTTCGCGCCAATGAAATGCGCCTTGTGCTCAACGACCGGCTCAATGCACCCAATTCGGAAGAAACGCTCAATGCCATTCGGGCCGATGTAAATGCATTATTAAACCGCCTCTATGCTGGAGCGGTGGTTGTGGCGCATCGCCGGGAAAATGCACGGGAACGATTCACACTTGATGTGAGCGCCAAGGGTCATTGGACGGTGGAATCGTTGCTAAAAAATCTGTAGGAATA
>CAXNEV010000034.1:0-14685 GCA_964200925.1 Candidatus Latescibacterota bacterium
AAGCCGCAGTTGGAAGTCCCAACATCATTCCCGATGTTGGCATTCTCGATGCCGACATGGCTGTTGCTCTGCCCTGTTCGGTTGCCGCGGCAACCGGCATGGACGCCCTCACCCACGCCATTGAATCTTACGTTTCTTTAACGTCCAACCCGATTTCCGAAGGGTTGGCCCTGCATGCCATTCGACTCATTTCACAAAATTTGCGCCAGGCCGCCTATAGCGATCACAACCACGAAGCCACACAAAATATGCTGGTGGCCAGCACCATGGCAGGTTTTGCTTTTTCACAAACGCGGCTGGGCAATGTGCATGCCATGTCGCACCCGGTCAGTGGGCACTACGGCGTGCCACACGGCGTGGCCAATGCCATCTTATTAACGCATATTATGGATTACAACCGTTATGCCTGCCCCGACAAATTTGCCGATATCGCCACAGCGATGGGCGAAAATATTTCGGGTTTACATGTGATAGACGCTTCAACCCTTGCCATTGAAGCGGTTGAAACACTTGGAGGCGACGTGGGCATTCCCCCCACATTAAGCGAAGCCGGTGCCAAGGTCGAAGGCATTCCGATTATGGCCGAAGACGCCATGAAAAGCGGCAACATCGCCGTTAATCCGCGCAAAACCACCCTCAAAGATGTGATCACGCTTTACGAAGAAGCGATGTAAAACATAGAACACAGGATTCAGGATTCAGAATGACTCGCTTTGCTCGTGAGCTTGCGGTTCAGAACAACACTTTTTTCTCCTGTATTCTGAGTCCTGAATTCCGATTTTTAGGAGGTATACATGCAATACCCACACATGTTTCGCGTCAAACAGCACTTAAACGCCCCCCGGTTAACCGACGTGCCAGGGGCCGTTCGAGAACAAATAGCCAAACTCAACCCCGGCTCTTACATCAAACCCGGTCACACGGTGGCTGTGACCGCCGGAAGTCGCGGCATTGCCAACATCGACACCATCATCAAAACCGTTGTTGAAGAACTCAAAAAATTGGGTGCCAAACCTTATATCGTGCCCGCCATGGGCTCGCATGGTGGTGGCACAGCCGAGGGTCAGGCCGGTGTGCTGGAACGTTATGGCATCACCGAAAAAACCATGGGTTGCCCCATCAAATCTTCCATGGATGTGGTGCAAATTGGCACATCGGATTTTGGCATGCCCATCTATTTTGACAAAAATGCCTCCCAGGCCGACCATGTTGTTGTGGTGAATCGCGTGAAGCCCCACACGGGATTTGCCGGTGAAATTGAAAGCGGCCTCATGAAAATGATGCTTATTGGCCTGGGCAAACACAAAGGGGCAGCCGTGTATCACCGGGCCATCATTCACCATTCTTTCGACAAAATTGTGCGTCTGGTGGGAAAAGTGGTGTGCGAAAAAATGCCCATTGCGTTTGGCGTGGCCACCCTTGAAAATGGCTATGACGAAACGGCCCTCATCGAAGCCATCCCGGCAGCCGATTTTGAAACGCGCGAAAAAGATCTGCAAGCCAAGGCCAAGTTGTGGTGCCCCTCATTGCCCTTTGAAGATGTGGATCTGCTCATCATTGATGAAATGGGCAAAGACATCAGCGGCGCGGGTATGGATACCAATGTCATTGGCCGCAAACGCAACGACAGAAGGGCGATGGACGGTGAAACCCCGCGCGTGTTGCGCATTTTTGTGCGCGACCTCACCCACGCCACACACGGCAATGCCACGGGCATTGGCATGGCCGAGTTTACGACCAAACGGCTGGTTGACAAAATTGACTTCCATGCCACCTATACCAACTGCATCACCGGGCAGCACGTTTCGGCCGCTGCCGTGCCGTTGCATTTTGAAACCGACCGCGAAGTACTCGACATCGCACTGGAGTCCATAGGGTTAATCGAATCCGAAAATGCCCGCATTGTGTGGATACCCAACACCCTGAACCTCGGCGAAGTTGAAGTCTCCGAAGCTTATCTGGAACTGGTGCGCATGCGCGACGACCTGGAAATTCTCACCGATGTGCGCCCCCTCGAACTCGAAAGCGACGGCAACCTACCGCCTTTTAAAGCCTATGGCAACCGCGTGCCTGCCGCCGAACCCGTACCGGGTGATGACGATTAATGGGGTAAGCGGTAAGGGAACACATGCTTTTCCGCTTACCGCTTACTGCTTGCCTTTTTTATGATCCAAATTCAAAACCTCACCATTACCTATCCAGGCCGTTCCCTCCCAGTCATCCACCGTCTCTCTCTCGATTTACACGAACGAGAATGGGTTGCCATTATTGGCGCAAACGGATCGGGCAAAACAACACTCTTACATGCCATCAGCGGTCTTGTGTCCCCCACCGAGGGCGACATACAAATCAACGGCCTTTCCATCTGCCAGTCCGAACACCTCCCCAAAATCCGACAACACATCGGCTTGGTTTTTCAAAATCCCGATGACCAAATCATATCGGCCACGGTTGAACGCGAAATCGCTTTTGGCTTGGAAAACCTGGGTGTTCCCACGATAGAAATGCATCAGCGCGTTGATGGCATGCTGCACCAATTCAACCTGACACACCTGCGTACCCGTGCGCCCCACCAGCTTTCCGGTGGCGAAAAACAACGCCTGTCTCTGGCTGCCATTGCCGCCATGCGTCCCACCTTTCTGTTGCTTGATGAACCCACCGCGCTATTAGATCCCAACAACCGCCATGATATCATACAATTGCTTTGCGCCATGCATCGCGAGGGCAGCATCACGCCCATTCTGGTGACACAACACATTGAAGAAACCGTTTTTGCCAACCGCATCATCGTCTTGCACCAGGGGCAAATCGTCCTAGACGGTTCTCCGGCAACTGTCTTTTCACAACCGCAAAAACTTACCCAATGGGGCCTCCAATCCCCATTGACCGTTCAAATAGCCACACGCCTTAACATGCAACCCCCTTATCCGCTAACCCTCAACAATCTCATGGACCAATTGCCCACCCCTCAAAATTGTAACCTTCCACCCAAATTTTCACCCGACCCTCTTTCACCCATCGTCACGGCGCAAAATCTGTCTTATCACTACGACCGCGGTTTGCCCACAGAAACTATCGCGCTTAAAGACCTCACCCTCACCCTCTATGCCCGGCAAATTACCGCGCTTATTGGGCAAAATGGTTCGGGAAAATCCACATTTTTCCAGCACCTCAACGGCCTTTTAAAACCCGTATCTGGTCATTTAACGGTTTGCGACATCCCCGTTCACACCACCAAAAACCTCACCCCATTGCGGCGGCGTGTCGGCCTCATTTTTCAATTTCCCGAAGCCCAGCTTTTTGCGGAGACTGTTTTTGACGATGTGGCTTATGGTCCGCGCAATTTGAAATTATCCGACATAAAAACACGTGTGCATCAAGCTTTAGAAACTGTTGGCATCGACCCTAACACATTCTGTCCTCGCGATCCGCTGCGCCTCAGCGGCGGTGAAAAAAGGCGCGTGGCCATTGCAGGCATCATTGCCATGCAACCCGATGTGCTCATTTTCGACGAACCCACCGCAGGTCTTGATCCGTCAGGTGTTGTCCAGATTGAAGCCCTCATACAGGCACAAAAAAACGAGGGCCGCACCGTTCTGTTTATCACACACGACCTCGATCTGGCCGCGCGTTTGGCAGACCATATCGCTGTTTTTCACCAGGGGCATCTCCACGCATTTGGCCCACCGGAAAACATTCTCACATCCCACATCCTCGACACCATCCACTTACCCCCACCCGAAATTGTCCAGATTACAAATGCCCTGCGCCAGAAAGGTCATGAAATTCCCCACCAACCCCTCACGATAGATGCGTTTTGTGCCTTGTTTGCCTTTTGATGGTCTTGATGCTTTAAAAAGGTAAGGCTGATGCAGATCCGCACCAGACATGCCACCAACCCGAACCAACAATCTTGTGTATTGCAAGTGATACACAAAATAAATTAAAAGAGAACGTGCTGATGTTTCTGGAGTCATGGCGTAAACAGGAAAAAGAGGGAAATGATGAAAGCCGCTGTTTACAAATCGTATGGGCCTCCTGAGGTGCTAAAAATAGAGGATGATGCACAACCATCCATTCAGGAAGGCCATGATGATCGCGTGGTGATCAAAGTGCATAGCGCATCGGTCAACCCTTATGATTGTCTGCATCGGAAGGGTTTTTTACCTGTCAGATTGTCAAACGGCTTCATCAAACCCAAACAGCAAATACTGGGCATCGACGTTGCCGGAACAATTGAATCTGTTGGCAAAAATGTGACTCGTTTTAAAATCGGCGACCGCGTTTTTGGAAATTGTCTGGGGTCGCATGCAGAATACGTGCGTGCGCGTGAAAATAGAATCTGTCTGATGTCTCACAATCTGACATTTGGGGAAGCAGCGGCAATACCAACCGCCGCATTAACCGCGGTGCAAGCATTAAGGGATGTCGCCCAAATCAAAAAAGGTCGAAAGGTCTTGATCAATGGGGCGTCAGGAGGTGTTGGCCATTTTGCCGTTCAACTTGCCAGATTTTACGAAACAGAAGTCACGGCTGTTTGCAGCACCTCCAATCTGGCCTGGGTGAAAGAACTTGGGGCGCACCATATGATCGATTACACCAGCGAAGACTTTACCCGAAATGGCAAAAAATACGACATCATTCTGGACGCTGTTGGCAAACGGACTTTTTTCAGTTGCAAACGGTCCTTAACTGAAACCGGCATCTATGTCACGGAAAACCCTTTTAAAGCAAGATATCAGATTGTGCAAGTTTTGCTGAGCCGATTGATGGGCGACAAACGACTAAAAATGCACCTTGCCCAACCCAACGATAAAGACATCGATTTTTTCCGACAGCTTGTTGAAGAAGGAAAATTGAAACCAGTAATTGAAAAGTCATACCCTCTGGATCAAATCATAGAGGCACATCGCCATGTCGAAAATGGACATACCAGAGGGAAGGTCGTCATTGAAATTCAGAAGGGATAATTTTGTATCCCTTTGAGAACGCGTCAATAATATTTGAACATTGATTTTGTGTAGCCAATAGGCTACATTTTGTTTATGATTGAAATTCGCAAAACTCAAGTTTTTGCCCTCTGGCTTGATGCTTTGAGTGATCTTCGGGCAAGAGCACGAATTCAGGCTCGAATCGAACGCTTGGCGATGGGAAATGCCGGGGATGTCAAGCCGGTTAGAGAAGGTGTCTCCGAATTGCGGATTGATTATGGGTCCGGTTATCGGGTGTATTTCAAGAAACGCGGTCGGACTTTGATTGTGCTTCTGGCAGGGGGCGACAAGAATAGCCAAGTTCGAGATATCAAAATAGCCCTGCGTCTTGCACGAAATCTATAGGAGCAGAAGATGGCTAAAACAGTAACTACACGCTACGATGTAGCTGAACATCTCCGCACGTCTGAGGAAATGGCTGCTTATCTGGAAGCGTGTCTTGAAGAGGCCCAAGGTGACGCGGCTTTCATTGCCAAAACCTTAGGAGATATTGCACGGGCAAAAGGCATGACCCAGGTTGCTCGCGATGCAGGACTTTCCCGAGAAAGTCTGTACAAAGCATTGTCTGGAGAACGAACGCCAGGTTTTGATACCATTCTCAAAGTCATTGCGGCACTGGGATTGAAGCTACACGCTGAAGCTATAGATGCTCGGCCCAAACAAAGGCTGCAGTAGCCCGCCGTTGGCAGCTAACATGGGAACAGGGAATTTGAAAATCGGCCTTGCGCAAATATGATCCGTCACCGGAGATATTCACCGGAACATAACCCATCACATAGAAGTGCGTGGGCATTTATCATTATCGCAATAAACACCTTATGGGTATCACCTTCCCAATGCCAAAGCCCGTTTCAAAAAAGCCCAAGAATCTTCATAAAAGGCAGCCAAAAAGATCGGTTGTCTTTTTTATTGAAAACCGCTCTCGATGTCCTTGACAGAAACGCATGCAACCGATACCTTTCCCCCAATTTGGCCTTTCCTTTAACCTCAGAACACCCTGTCTTCACCATCCATTATGCCCGATCTCTTGCTCAAAAATGGCCGCATGATCGACCCGGCCAACAGTCGCGACGAAATTGCCGACCTGCTTATTCAAAATGGTCGCATCGCGCAAATTCAAAAAAACATCTCCATCCCCGGTGTTCAAACCATCGATGTGTCTGGCAAACTCGTCACGCCGGGTCTCATCGATATGCATGTACACCTGCGCGATCCGGGCTTTCCCGAAAAAGAAACCATTCAAACCGGGTGCACCTCGGCAGCGGCTGGTGGATTTACCTCGGTTGCCTGTTTGCCCAACACAAATCCACCCATGGACAGTCCGGAAATTGTGCGTTATGTTCTCGAACAGGCAAAAACAGCCGATGCCCGTGTGTATCCCATTGCATGCGCCACCGAAAAAATGCAGGGCCAGCGCCTCACCAATACCGAAGCCCTGTTAAAAGCCGGGGCTGTTGGTTTTTCCGACGACGGATTGCCCATCGAATCGGAAACCCTCATGCGCGACCTGCTCGAACGCGCCGCCGCAAATGGTTTTGCCGTATATCCTCACTCCGAAGTTTTTGCCCTCACACGCGGAGGGCACATGCACGAAGGCATTGTCTCGCAACAACTCGGCATCAAAGGCATGCCCGCCGAAGGCGAGGCACAAATGAACCAGCGCGACATCGACCTCGTGCGCAAAACCGGCGGGCGCCTTCACATTTTGCACCTGAGTGTCAAACGTGCGGTTGACCTCGTGCGCCAGGCCAAACAAGACGGTTTGCCCGTCACATGTGAAGCCTCACCGCATCATATTGCGCTGACCGACGAAGATGTGCGCATCTATGGCACCGCAGGTAAAATGAGTCCGCCATTGCGCGCAAAAGAAGATCAGGAAGCTGTCATTGCCGGCTTGTTAGGTGGCACCATCGATGCACTGGCCACCGATCATGCCCCGCACACCATTTTAGAAAAAATGCGCACTTTTACCGAAGCCCCCAATGGCATTCTCGGTTTTGAAACTGCAGTAGGTGTGTTATTCACCAAACTTGTACACACCAACTTGTTGTCCATCACCGAAGTCATCACCAAATTAACATCAACACCCGCACGTATTCTCGGCATCGAAGGCGGCACACTCACCATTGGCAAACCCGCCGATATCACCGTTATTGATCCCCACTTGCAATGGCAGGTCGATGCCAATACATTTAAATCCAGATCGCGCAACACCCCATTTCACGGTTGGACACTGACCGGTCGTGCCATCCTAACCATTCTCAATGGCCGCATCACCCATCACCTTTAAAAGGTCGTATTTATATGAAAGCCATTCTCGCCCTTGAAGACGGCACCATTTTTGAAGGCACTTCCTTTGGTGCTCAAACCGAAAGCCTGGGCGAAGTCGTCTTCAATACCAGTATGACAGGGTATCAGGAAATCCTGACCGATCCTTCCTATAACGGTCAGATTGTGACCATGACTTATCCGTTGATTGGCAACTACGGCATCAATCCCGGTGATTTTGAATCGCACAAACCGCAAGTCGAAGGGTTCATCGTCAAAGAATATTGCGACTTTCCGAGCAACTGGCGGTCAAAAATATCTTTGGGCGACTTTCTCAAACAACACGGTATAATCGGCATTCAGGGCATCGATACACGCGCACTGGTGCGTCGCACAAGGGAAAAAGGCGCTTTAAAAGGCATAGTGTCCACCACAGATCTCGATTCCGACAGCCTGGTGCAAAAAGCACGCGAATTTCCCGGTCTGGTGGGCCGCGACCTGGTGCGCCTGGTCACATGCAAAGAACCATACCACTGGATCGAGGGCCTGCACGACCTCAAAACCGATCAGGCTCAACAATTGCAAAAAACAATGAAGTACAAAGTTGCGGCCTACGATTATGGCATCAAACAAAACATATTGCGCTATCTGGTCAATCGCGGCTGTGACGTCACGGTTTTCCCGGCCGATGCGTCTGCCGATCAATTGCTCAAAATCGATCCCGATGGCATTTTTTTGTCCAATGGCCCCGGAGATCCCGAACCCATTGCGTATGCCATTGAAAACATTCAAAAACTGATCACCCAGCGCCCTGTGTTTGGCATTTGTCTGGGGCACCAATTGCTCAGTCTGGCACTGGGGGGCAAAACCTACAAATTGAAGTTTGGGCATCGAGGGGCCAACCAGCCCGTACAACAAACCCGAACGGGCAAAGTGGAAATTACATCGCAAAATCACGGGTTTGCCGTTGATGGCAACTCGCTTGATAAAAATGCCGTTGAACTCACGCATATCAACCTTAACGACAACACCCTTGAAGGGCTGCGCCACAAAGAATTGCCCGCCTTTTGTGTGCAATATCACCCCGAAGCATCGGCAGGCCCCCATGATGCAGCCTATCTTTTTGACGAATTTGCCAGCTTGATGGACAAAGCTTAAAAATGCGTGGAAACGTTCGGAACTCCCTCTCAATTCGGGTGTTCAATTTATGGATGTCGAACCCTCGCTTGACAATCGGTATCAATTGTCGTATTCTCATGATTGCTGATGATATCGGTGCCCAATTCCGAAACAAGGAGTGTCACCATGATCCGTTTTGTTGCAACCTGCTTGTTGATCTTTTGCGCCGGATTATCCCTTCCGGCAAAAGCTGATATTGGCGTTCCGACCGACCAAACTAAAAAATTTCAAATACCCCTGTCAGAGGGATTGAAACAGGGTGCTGGCCTGTTTGACAAAAGCCGTTTATCGTTAAATCACACCATTGGCATCACGTATGGTTCGGGGCGATTGGGTGGTCTCAATCAATACTATCTCAGCGATTTTTCATATCAAGTCTCCGCACCTATTGCAATCAAAGCGCAAATTGGTTTTCAGAACAACCTGACCGGCACCCCTTTATATGGTTCTGCTAACGGCGGTCGCACGCAGGTGGTTATTCCATATGTGGGCATATTGTATCAGCCCAAACCCAATTTGCGCATTGAAATTGGCTTCAGCAACATGCCCTCTGGTCAGTCTCTTTTTGGAAATCAGATGCCCTAAAAAACCCGGATGCAAAAAACGAACCTCACAACGGGACACAGGAAAAAACCAGTGTCCCGTTCTTGCGTTTGCTTCCTCTGAGTATGCGTACAAAAAAAAGACCGAGGGGCTTTTATGAAACGCTGGTTTTGGGGGCTTATCGGTTTGTTGTGTATTGCCCTCCTTGTCATGGTTATCACTTCAAAATATTCTCAACCCAAACCCGCACCCAAACCCGTTTTGGAAGAACCCGTTGCGCTTCCAAAAATCCATATCGAAGTGCTCAATGGTTGTGGTGCAGATGGGGTTGCCACTCGCTTAAGCGACCGCTTGCGCGAACACGGATTAGATGTTATCACACAAGGCAACGCCGAAAATTTTAATTTCCCAGAAACCATTGTCATTGATCGCACGGGCAAACCCGATTATGCCAGACAGGTTGCCAATCTGCTGGGAACCAAAAACCACATTCAACAAATGACGCCAGACCCTTTCCGCATTGAAGAGGTGACGATTGTTATAGGGCGAGATTATGCCCGTTTGCCCATTCTGGCAAACCCGTAAAAAATAAAGGAGTTTGTTTTGTCCGATCAAACGCGAATGATTTGCGACCGCTGCATTGAATATCTACAATCAAAAAAAGCAGAAGGTCTTGTAACCATTGATCTGCGGGGTATCGCTGATTTTGCCGATTTTTTTGTGATCTGCACAGGCACGTCCGATATCCAGGTTCGCGCCCTTGCCGATGCGGTTATAGAAGGCATGAAAACCGAAGGACAACGCCCGTGGCAAATTGAAGGTTACGATTCAAGAAAGTGGATATTGATCGATTTTGTAGATGTTGTCATTCACGTTTTCCAGCCTGAAACACGCGCCTTTTATGGCCTTGAACGCCTTTGGGGCGATGCGGTGATTGAACATATTGAAGACAATGTTGCGCCAATAGAAATCGAAAAATAAAAAACAATGCGCATTCAGGATGTCAGTTTTTTTCGATATTCTTGAATCCTTTTTTTGAGGTTTTTATGCCCGTTCCCACGCTCATCTGGCGCAATCATGCTCTGGAAATCATCGATCAAACCCAACTGCCCGAAACCTACACAACCCTCACATGTCGCGATATTGCCACCGTTGCCGAAGCCATTAAAAGCCTGCGTGTACGAGGTGCCCCGGCCATTGGTGTTTCGGCTGCTTATGGGGTGGTTATTGCCGCACAAGAAGCCATAAACACCCATGCCGATTTTGAATCCCAAGTCAAAACGGGCATTCAAATCCTGTCACAAACGCGGCCAACGGCTGTCAATCTTTTTTGGGCCCTCAATCGCATGGAGCAGGTGCTCAATGCCACTTCGGGACAAACGCCTCAATACAGGCACCAGAAACTGCTTGAAGAAGCCCATCGCATTTTTGAAGAAGACAAACGTGTCTGCCGCCAGATAGGGCGCAATGGGGCGCAATTGCTGGGGTCAAAAGCCACGGTATTAACACACTGCAATGCAGGTGGCCTGGCAACCGCCGATTATGGCACGGCACTGGCTGTGGTTTATGCGGCAATTGAAGCTGGTAAACAGGTGGCCGTTTATGCCGATGAAACCCGTCCGCTGCTTCAAGGCTCCCGCCTCACGGCCTGGGAATTGCATCAAAACGGCATCGATGTCACAGTCATTTGCGACAATATGGCCGCTACGGTATTGCGCCAAAACCGCATTGACTGCATCGTGGTTGGTGCAGACCGCATTGCGGCCAATGGTGATGTGGCCAATAAAATTGGCACCTATGGCCTGTCTATTTTGGCCAAAGAACACAACGTCCCGTTTTATGTGGCAGCCCCTCTGTCAACCATCGATATGGCGCTCATGGATGGCAGCCAGATTCCCATTGAAGAACGCAAACCCGAAGAAATTACCCACGGCATGGGCCGCCAAACCGCACCTCTGGGCATCAAAGTTTACAACCCGGCTTTTGATGTGACTCCCAATCACCTGGTCACCGCTATTATCACCGAAAAAGGCATTGCCCAAACGCCTTATCAAAAAACCTTTGAATCCTGGTTTGTCGGTTGAAAAAAAACCCTTTGCGCGATCTTTTTTCCCCCTTGTGTTACCCGGATTTAAACCATCCTTTCCCAAATTCCCAAAAACGTGTTCCACCCGCCTTTCTTTCGCCTTAACCTTTTGTTTTTCAACAGTTTTATTTTTTTGCACAAAATTGTAATTTCATAGTTTATAACAGGTTAAAATTGATCACAACGTTTTTAAATACACCTAACCTGCTGATTTATTATAAACATGCGCATGAAAATCGTTGACAAATGATTTCGCCTGTCTTAAAATATAGCCCATTGTAACATGTGAATTTGCATATATTTCGAAACAAAACGGCGTTGTCTGTTGCACATTCTCAATGATAAGTCCATGCCATTTTATTTTATTTTGTTTTGTTGCCTGTTAGGCCATGTTTGGGGATGTTCTGGAACCCGTCCACAAACGTCGCCATCGGACGCGGGGTCTTCGGCTGCACGAGAAGAATTTGACCCTTATACGCTCAACGACGACGATTTTTTGTTGCGCCCCACATCATCTACATCTCCTACCCGACCAACAAAAGACACAGCGGTCGCACCTGTCAAAATAACTTCCAAAAAAACAGAAGGATATCGCGTCCAATTGGCTGCTGTTCTGGATCGCGCACGGGCTGATTTGTTGCTCAAGCGCATTCCACAGGAGCTGCAAAAATTGGCAGATGTTATCTATGACCAGGATACACATCTGTATAAAATTCAGGCAGGCCACTGCCAAACACCCGTAGAAGCAGAGCGCTTGCGCGATGAATTCAAAAAACTGGGCTTTCAAGAAGCTTACGTGGTGCGCACCCAAATCGTCCAAACCCCTCTTTCACCTCGGTAAAAAATCATGATCCTACTCTCCCTATTTCGTCAAAGCCACCTATCCATTCTGTTTTTGGCTTTATTTTTTGTCGGTTGTGCCACAACAGGCCGCATCATCCCACCTGAATCCCCAAAAACAACCGTTGTGGATGTGACCCAACCCATTCCAGTCGATTCAATCAGCAGTGTGGCCTATCATCTGCTTCGCCAAACATTTGTTGCGCGCACAACCCATCCCGAACGCGTGCCGGGTTTGCTGGACAGTTTGGCGTTGATTTTGCCCCAAAATTTTGGCAAAAACCCCGTCATAAACAAACGCCTAACCGGACTGGTGCGGGCAACCATTGAATGTTACCACGCCATCTTGCCGCAAAACACGATTTTGTCGCCCAATTCCTCCATTGCCCAATTTTTAGAATCCCTGCCCAGATCTGTCTCCATTGACCTTGCAAATCATCCCTACTTCTTCAATCTTTATGCCCGAAAATTGGCTGGACAAGCCGATGTGCCCATCGACTATATGCCCGAAGTAGATTATTATGTACGCTATTTTCACACAGGAGGGCGCGATTTTTTTGCTCGCTGGCTCTCGCGTTCCACGGCCTATTTGCCCATGATCCAATCCGAATTCCAGAAAAAAGGGCTTCCAAAAGATTTGGCCTATAAAGCCATGATTGAAAGTGGGTTTTATCCTTTTGCCGAATCCAGAGTGCGCGCCGTGGGCATGTGGCAATTTATGCGCCCCGCAGCAGCGCAGTATGGCTTGAAAAACGACTCGTGGATTGACGAACGCAGAGAACCTGAAAAAGCCACCAAAGCAGCGGCATCGTATCTCAAAAAACTCTACAAAGACTTTGGTGACTGGCGACTGGTTGTGGCGGCTTACAATTGCGGGGAAGGCCGTTTGGAACGTGCCATGCGCAGTGCCAAAACGCGCAATTTTTGGGATGCCTATACCCTGCCAACCGAAACGCGCGGCCATGTGCCCAAATTTATGGCCGCCGTTATCATTGCAAAAGATCCGGCCTGGTTTGGATTTACCGACGTGGTTTATCAGCCCCCTTTGGCCTATGAAACTGTGGCTGTTTCAGAACCCGTGAGTCTGCGTTTGGCTGCCGAATGTGCGGGCACTTCCTATGCCTGGATGCAACAGCTCAATGCCGAATTGCATCGCGGATATACCCCTCCCGTCAATCGCAAGTCTCCTTATCTGTTGCGCGTACCCGAAGGGTCGGCTGAAAAATTCAAAGCCAATTACGCCCAATTGCCTGCCGAGAAAAAAACCAGCATTGTTAATTATGTCGTTAAATCCGGTGATACCCTGTCGAAGATTGCCCGCAAATTAGGTGTAACAACACAAGCACTCATGGCAGCAAACAACATCGACAATCCCAAAAAAGTGCGCGTGGGGCGCAAATTGACCATTCCTTTACGCCCCGACAGCCAACCAGAATTAGCGGTTCGCTCTGAACCCTCCAAAAAAAGCAGCCAGCCTTCTGCCGTTGCGACAACAAAGACCAAATAGACCGTGCGCAACGGAGATACGCTGTGGAGCATTGCCAAACAAAAAGGGGTTACAGTGTCTCAGTTGCGCACCTGGAACAAATTAAAAGCATCACACGCCATTCGCCCAGGAGATCAACTGGTTCTTCAATTGGCCCAAACACCCAATCATACATATTATACCGTGCGCAGTGGCGACACATTATGGGATATTGCACGGACATTTCAAGCCAACATTGAAGATTTAAAAAGTTGGAATGGCATTCGACACCCATCAAGCATTCGCGCCGGAGATCGCATTCGCGTGCGATCTGTATCGGATGATCATGTCGCAGACTAATTTATGAAAACTGCCCGGAACATTTTGCTTGTTATTCTGGCGCTTTTCCTTCAAGCGTCCTGGGTTAATACCATTGCCATATTTAACATCAAACCAGACTTTGTATTGCTTTCACTTGTTTTTATAGGCATCAGCAGTGGCCAAATTGAAGCCACATTATTGGGTTTTTTCTCGGGGTTTTTAATAGATATTTACAATCCCGAATGGATGGGGGCCAATGCGCTGGCCAATAGTGTGATGGGATTTGCAGTGGGATATAGCCGCGTGGGTGTGGTTGCAGAAGACTTACAGGTTCAGGCCGTCATTCTCTTTTTGGCCAGTCTGGTTCACGACATGATTTATTTTGTCGTTTATGCTTTTTCAGAACCGCAAAATATCGCATTAATGATCTTGCGATACGGTTTGGGCACGGCCCTGTTTACCGCTGTTTTGGGTGTTTTGTTGTCTGCTGGATTTTCGCGCTTTTTTGCCGGAAGGACGGCATCCCATGCATGACGACTTTATGCAAAATGGCACCCGCGAGCGACGGGCGCATGTGCTTTTTGGTGCAGTACTGTTCCTTTTCAGTATGCTGGTTATCAGACTCTATTTGTTGCAAATTGCCGATTGGGAACGCTATCGCATTCAATCGGAAAAAAACACCATGCAACCCGTGCCCATAGAAGCCAGCCGGGGATCTATTCAAGATCGCAATGGTGTTATTCTCGTTGACAATCGACCGTCATACACCATCTCGGTTGTTCCGCCGCGTTTGTTGGGCCAGGCCAGTGGCTCAGCCCGCCAGACCATCATTGACAAACTCAGCCAAATTGTGGAACTGCCCGATGAAAAAATCAAAGAAAAACTTTCCTCTCGCAATCGCTATTTTTATGAACCCGTCAAACTAAAACTCGATGTTGGATTTGAAACTGTTTCGGTGATTGAAGAAAACCGCTATGACCTGCCGGGTGTAG
>CAXNEV010000035.1:0-14684 GCA_964200925.1 Candidatus Latescibacterota bacterium
TTTCGTGAAAAGCAAATGGTAGCCGCTCTGACAGGTCGCGTTCGAGGTTGCGCACAGCACAAAAGGCTTCAAAAGGCTGGTAGCCCGAAAAAATGACCTGAAAACGCAAGTGATCTTCTTCATTCACCATCACGCTTAAAAATTCGTTAGGCCCAACAAGCACCCCGCGTTTGCCCTCCCGCTTGACCAGCGCCGGGCTTATCAGATGGCGTTCAACCAGCAATTGCTGGTGCAAATCGATCAATGCACCCGTCTCAAAAAAAGTGAACGGACGGGTTATTGATTCCAATGTGCAAGAGGCCAGCACTGTTTCGATGATGGTCTGCCGATGCAGTTCGGTTGCCCGATGCGGAAAAGGCCAGGGTGTTAAATTGCGCGCCAGGCGAACCCGGCTGCTGATAATGAAGGAAGAACGCGCACCCGAACCATCAAGCCAGCGCACGGTGCGCCGGGCAAGCTCATCAAACGTCATGGGCGTTTAGACCTTGCTTTAATATCCGAATGTGATCGCGCAGTGCCACGGCCTCTTCATAAGCTTCTCGCCGCACGGCATCTTGCAATTGCGCTTCAAGATCGACCAGGGCATCCTGTTTGGGTGGTTCCTCAATACAATGGTGATGTGCGCCGTGCAGGCGTTTTAAAATGCGCCCCAGTTCACTTTCAAAAGCCAGATAACAGGCCGAACACCCCAGCAAACCGCTTTTTTGAAATTCGGCAAATGTCTGTCCACAAGACGTACAGACCAAAAAACCATCCATGGTTTGTTCCACCTTTAGCAGACGATGTGCCCATCTTCCAGACAAACCACCCGATCGGCTTTTTCCGATAGCGCCAGATCATGCGTGGCAATGACAAAGGTTTGATTGCGAGATCTTGCCAAATGCCACATTAAAGCATGCAACTCCTGGCTGCGTGTTGCATCCAAATTGCCCGACGGCTCATCGGCCAAAACCACATCGGGTTTGGCCACCAGTGCGCGCACAACCGCCACGCGCTGTGCCTCACCGCCTGAAAGCTCTGCAGGTAGGTGGTGAAGGCGATGATCAAGCCCAACGGCTTTTAACAATTCCTGGGCCGATTCGCGCGCCGATTCAGCAGCTACCCCGCCAATGAGCAAGGGCATCATGGCATTTTCAAGTGCTGTAAAATCGTTTAACAAATGATGAAATTGAAACACAAACCCAATGTGGCGGTTGCGAAATTGCGAACGATCGGCATCAGACAGGGCAAACACATCCTGATTGTCAATAACCACTGTCCCTTCCGAAGGGTGATCCAGGCCGCCCAGCAGGTGCAACAAGGTGCTTTTTCCAACACCCGAAGCACCCACCACCGCAACAATTTCGCCCTGCCCAACCGTTAGATCAATACCCTTGAGCACATCAATGCGCGTTTGCCCGGTTTGATAATGTTTACAAAGCCCTTTGGCAACGAGCAAATCACCCATGTTCGCCCTCTTCGGGACGCATCTGCGGAAACAAAATGACATCGCGCAATGATGGTTGATCGGTCAACAGCATCACCATGCGCCCCACGCCAATGCCCAATCCACCTGTGGGCGGCATGCCGTGTTCCATGGCCCGCAGATAATCTTCATCGAGCACCTGAGCCTCTTCATTGCCGGCATCGTGAAGTTTCATCTGATGTTCAAACCGCCGCCGCTGATCAACAGGATCGTTCAACTCAGAAAAAGCATTGCCTATTTCGCCGCCATTGACAAAAATTTCAAACCGCTCGGTCAGTTCGGGATTGCTGCGGTGTCGTTTGGCAAGCGGCGAAACCGCCACCGGATAATCGGTGATAAATGTGGGTTGAATCAATTTGGGCTCTGCACATGCTTCAAACAATTCGTTTATTAAAACCCCGCGATCCAAACCCGATTCAATTTCTGCGCCAAACCGTTTGCAAGCCGCTTCCAAATCGGCATCGGACGTGTGAGCCACATCCACATGCCCATGCTGTTTAATGGCTTCAAGCATCGGAATGCGCGGCCAGGGAGAAGAAAAATTGATTTCTTTGCCCTGATACACAACCGTTGTTGACCCAGTGACCGTTTGACAGACATGGGCAAACAACGCTTCGGCAATGGCCATCATATCGTTGTAATCGGCATAGGCCTGATACAACTCAAGCATTGAAAATTCGGGATTGTGCGTGCGATCAATGCCTTCATTGCGAAAATCTTTGCCAATTTCATAAACCCGCTCAAGCCCGCCCACAATCAATCGCTTGAGATATAATTCATCGGAAATGCGAAAAAACAGCGGCATATTAAGCGCATTGTGATGTGTCACAAAGGGTCGTGCGGAAGCCCCACCATAAAGGGGTTGCAACACCGGTGTTTCAACTTCTAAAAAACCGCGCGCATCCAAAAAGGCCCGAATGGATGACACTATGGCGCTGCGTTTGCGAAACACCTGCTGCACCGCTGGATTGAGCGCCAGATCGAGATACCGGCGGCGATAGCGCAATTCCACATCGCTAAACGCATCGTGTACAATGCGCTGTCCATCGCGCACCTCTTCTTTGGGCACCGGCAATGGGCGCACAGCTTTGGACAACAAAAACAGCTTGTTGACATGCACCGAAATTTCGCCGGTGCGCGTGCGAAAAACTGGCCCCTGCACCCCGACAAAATCGCCAATATCGAGCAATTTCCACAAGTCAAAAGCGGTTTCGCCCACCACATCGAGCTTCACGTAAATTTGCAAACGACCCTTGCCGTCGCGGATATCGGCAAATGCCGCTTTGCCATGACCGCGCGTAATCATCAACCGCCCGGCTACGGCCACTTCGGCCTGTGAGACATTAAGGGCTTCAAATTCATTGACCACATCGATAGAATCATGCGTGCGTTCAAACCGATAAGGATAAGGTTCAACGCCCAATTTCCGAATGGCGTCCAGCTTTTTAAGACGCTGATCCATCAGCTGTGATTCCGGGGCATGCCCTCCATCTTGATTCAATCCATATCCCTTTATAAAGAAGAAAAATTTCACAACATGCTGATTTTTTTGCCGCTTGATAGACTTTTAAACTATAACCAATACAGGAAATGATGTCAAGCGCCTTACCCGGCCTTTTGACCCTGTCCTGCCTGGTTTAAAAAGGTGTGTATAAATTCATCAATATCCCCATCCATCACACCCTGGATATCGGATGTTTCAAGCCCCGTGCGAGCATCTTTAACCATCTGGTAAGGCTGAAACACATAATTGCGAATCTGGCTGCCCCACTCGATGCTCTTTTTTTCATTTTCTTTTTCGGCGCGTTTTGCATCTTCCAGTTCTTTATAGTGCTGATACACCCGCGCCTTCAAAATTTTCATGGCCGTATTTCGGTTTTTGTGCTGCGACCGCTCGTTCTGGCATTGCACCACAATACCCGTGGGCAAATGGGTCATGCGCACGGCCGAGTCGGTCTTATTGACATGCTGACCGCCTGCACCGCCTGCGCGATAAGTATCGATTTTTAAGTCGTTGTCATCAATGTTAACTTCGATATCGCCCTCAGCCTCGGGATAGACAAATACCGAGGCAAAAGAGGTGTGCCGCCGATTATTGGAATCAAACGGCGAGATGCGCACCAGCCGATGCACACCCGACTCCGCTTTTAAATAGCCAAAAGCATAATCGCCTTTTACTTCTATGGTAGCACTTTTAATTCCGGCAGTTTCACCGGGCAACACATCGAGCATATTGGTTTCAAACCCTCGCCGTTCGGCCCAGCGGGTGTACATGCGCATCAGCATTTGCGCCCAATCGGCCGCTTCGGTGCCGCCAGCGCCCGGATGAATGGTCAAAATGGCATCGTGCCGATCTTCTTTGTCTCCCAGCATGTAGCGCAATTCAATTTCATCCAGAGTTTTGGAAATTTTGCGACACTCTCCGCTCACGTCAACCAGGGTATCTTCGTCTTTTTCTTCTTGGGCCAATTCAAACAATTCTTCCAGATCGCCCAACCGGCGATCCAGATCAGACCACCCATCGACCCAGCGTTTTTCCACATTAACCGCCTCAATGGTCACCTGTGCTTTTTCCTGGTCATTCCAGAACTCGGGGGCTTCTATTACCTTTTGCAAATCGGCAATTTTTATCCGGCGTGTTTCCAGGTCAAAGATACCTCCCAAGATCATCAATGCGCTTGCGAAATGCCTCCAAAGCATCCTGAACTTCGCGAGCTTGAAGTTCAAAAGCCATAAACCACTCTCCTTTCTACACAAATTAAGGGAAAGGCGTCTGCCTTTCCCTTAATTTGCAGCGCAAAAAATAAAAAGGTCAACGCAAATCGACCGACTCAACCCCTTTGGGTATAAAAAAGGTAAATTGATGGGCGTCGAGTTTTTTATCGACTTCTAAATCCGACAAAATAAACGTGGTCACATCATCGTGAATGTTGCGGTATTCCACCTGGCGCACCAGATAGAGTTTTTTGTCGACCCAAATCCGAATTTTATGCACATAAGTATCTTCTTTTTTTGCAGATAATTCAACCGCATAACATATTTTGCCACTTATTTTTTCTTCGCCAATATAAGTCGGGGCATAATTTTCATCATACCCGCCCAACAAAATCAAATCGAACAACAGCTTTTCATAACTGCGATCTTTTTCCACAGCAGCATAATCGCTGATCAGCACCTGTTCATTTGCCGGGGCATAATTCCAAGCCGTTTGGCCATCGGTGACCACCACCTGGGCATCCGATTCAAACTTAAACCGATTGGGGCGCTGCACATACAACCGCCCCTTCATTTCCTGATGGTGATCCATGAGTTGCCAGTAGTGGTGTTTCACAAACCTGGCCGACAGCGTTTTTAATGCTTGAAACCTGTGCTGCAACCCGTTGATCACTTCTGCTCCGGTCATCGCCGATACAGGCACACCCATCGCCCATACCAGCAAAACCATCAGCATCAAACAAAAGCGCGTCATAACATATCCATCTCACCAATTAAAAACAAGGGGTCGATTTTGTAAAGGCAAGAAATTCGGAAGCTGGGGGCTGGGGGCTTGTTCTCCCAGTCTCCATGCACCAGCCTCACCCCTTAAACATCCTGGGTTTCAAGCTGTTCCAAATAGTCTTCAGAAACAAGCACTTCCCGTGCCTTGCCCGACCCGTCGGAAGGCCCCAAAACACCTGCCGCTTCCAGCTCATCCACCAACCGGGCGGCCCGGTTATAACCCACTTTCATTCGGCGCTGCAACAAAGAAGCCGAGCCTTGCTGATGTGTCACCACCAGGCGCAAAGCTTCTTCAAAACGCTCATCGCGACCGCTGTCGGCAATGGCGATATCGTGGTTTTCCCCACCAAAAGCAACCCCTTCAAGCCGCACATTTTGATTGCGCACCCATGCCACAATCTGATCAATTTCGTCGGGGGAAATATAGGCTCCGTGAATGCGCAACGGCTCGGGCCGTCCGGGCGGCAAAAACAACATATCGCCATATCCCAGCAATTTTTCGGCCCCGTTGCCATCAATGATTGTGCGCGAATCCACCTTTGACGACACGCGAAAGGCAATGCGCGTGGGGAAATTGGCCTTGATTGTGCCCGTGATCACATTCACCGAAGGCCGCTGTGTGGCCAAAATCAAATGAATGCCCACCGCACGCGCCATTTGGGCCAACCGCGCCAAAGAATCTTCGATATCTGCAGGTGCCGTCATCATCAAATCGGCCAGTTCGTCAATCACCACGACAATGTAGGGCAACCGCTCGGGCAGTTCTTCCACACCGGTTTGGGCTTCGGCGCGCAGTTTGTCTATCTTTTTGTTAAAATCACTCAAATTTCGCGCATTGAAACTGGCCATGGTGCGATAGCGGTTTTCCATTTCAGACACGGCCCACTTCAGCGCCCCTGAAGCCATCTTGGGATCTACAACCACCGGGGCCAAAAGATGCGGAATGTCGTTGTAAATCGACAGTTCCACCATTTTGGGATCCACCATGATAAACCGCACCTCTTCCGGTGAACACCGAAACAGAATGCTTGCGATTAACGCATTAATACACACAGATTTACCCGCACCAGTTGCCCCGGCAATCAACAGGTGTGGCATTTTGGCCAGATCGGCGCAATACGGTTCTCCCGACGTGGTTTTGCCCAGGCCCAACATGAGTTTTGAGTCGGATTTTTTAAATGCCTGAGATTCAAAAATTTCTTTTAAATACACCACCGAAGGCTCGGAATTGGGCACTTCGATACCCACGGCCGCTTTGCCCGGAATGGGCGCTTGAATGCGAATGCTGCGCGCTTTCATCACCAGTGCCAGATCATCGGACAAACTCACGATGCGATTGACCTTTACACCCGGCGGAGGCTCCACTTCATAAGTTGTAATAACCGGTCCGGGATTGACCTGCACCACTTTGCCCTTGATGTTAAAACTGTTGAGGCTTTGCTCAAGGGTTTGCGCCCCATCAAGCAAAATATCGCGATCAACCTTTTCATTTCCTCGGGGAGGTTCTTCCAACAAATCAAGGTCGGGCAGCGTATATTTTGAATGAGACGGTGTTTTGGGGAGTTTTCGGGGAGGAGCTTTTTTCAAAATGGGCACCTGGGCGGAAACTGCGGGTGCTTTTTCGACAATCTCAATATCCGTTTTGACCTTCATCAAATCGGGTTTTTGCGCAATCGGGCGAATATCGGGTTCTTCATCTTCTTCATCTTCTTCAAGAGCAGTGGCTGTTTCAAAAGACATATCAACATAGGGTTCGTCTTTTTCGTCCTCTGCTGTTTTGACAATCACAACAGCCACCTGTGCTTCCTCATCTACCTCTTCCTCATCGCCCAAGTCTCTATCTTCTTCGTATTGTGCGGCTTTTTGTGCAGCTTTTAAAGCTTTTTCATTGCGGCGATCTTGCATCCAATTTTGTCCACTGCCCACCACACCGGCCCACCCCATACCCAACCACGAAAAACATTTTTGTGCGCCGCGGCTCAACAATTCGGGAATGCGACCGAAGGGAATTTCAGTGGCCACCATCAACAGCACCAGCACCGAGGTTGCCAAAAAAACATACGATCCAATGCGCCCCAAATAAGGCACCAGAAAAGATGACGACACCGTGACACCCAGCCAACCGCCGAGTTTCCAGGCCATATAGGTGCGCCCGCGAGAAGGCACCCCCATGGCCCCGCAATAAAGTACCATTAACGCCAGCAAGACCCCGCTGCGAATGGCCAATGACCGCATTTTTGACACGCGAACGCGGTTCCACCCCCACAGCAAAACCAGCAACGTGAGCGCACAGGCCCCATATCCCACACCAAATAACAGGTAATAGGACAAATGGGCGCCAAACCACCCGGCCAGATTTTGAGCCAGTTCGGGAGGGCGACTTGAATTGGGTGGGTCTTCGGGTGAATACGACAGCAAACTGAGCGCCATAAGCAGCGCCAGTGCCAGCAACAACACGCCGAAAATTTGCGTCGGCAATACCGACGGCTTTCGAGAAACCTCAGTTACTGCCTTCGATGAAGGTCGCATAAACAGGTCCTTGCGTCACCGAAGGGGAGATAAAAAGTGGGGATATTGCGCCGATGCGGGGGAACGCACCGGATAAAACCGACACTTGTTCATCCTGAAATAACTTTGCAATTGTGACAAATCTGCGAATCAACGAGTGCCGCAGGCAAGTTCCCGAAGGGAACACACCGCAGGTGTCTCGTTGATCACAAGCGAAGCGAGTCATCTGCGAATCGTCTATTCGTCTATTCGTCTATTTAAAACTGGAACCGAAAACTAATTTTTAAACGCTCTCTAAACCAATTACAACCCGCGTGATAAAACCACTGTTTCTTTAACACGCCATACCGCGCCTTCTTTTGTACCGGCCTCTAAATATAAGACATACAAACCAGGTTTCAAGACCTGTTCCTGATCATCTCGGCCATTCCAGATCACCTGCCGTTGCCCACCGCCTTCGGCGGAAAACAACAATGTTTTCACCCGCCTTCCCAAACGATCATACACCCACAAATTCACGGTGGCCCGATCAACCGGCAACTGATAGGTAATGGTTGTTTGTTCATCAAACGGATTGGGGTCAATCAGAAGGGATACGCCCGTTTGCACATCGGGTGTTTTGACGCTGTTGTCAGCACCCGGCGTTGACCGTGTCGCACTGGTGCTGGCCAACCAGTTTTGTGCATCTTCACCTGATCGGGCAACATCGATGCGTTCCAAACTCACCCCTTGAACGGCCCCATCGGGATACACCACGCGATCAATCACCGTCTTGGTTGCATCGCGCAGTTCGATCACATCCCCCCCATCGTTCAACCTCGGCCAACGCGACAAAGACAATATGAGAATGGGGGTCGGGAAACGTGCCATTGTCGCTGCATTCTCAACAATAAGCGCATATTGACCGGAAGGCAAATGAACTCCGTCAGAAAAATATCCCACAGCAGTATTATCTTGCAATGACCATCCCGACAGATCGATATCGGCAGCGGTTCTGTTTTGTATCTCAATCCACTCCGATGTGCCATCTTCAGGTTTGGCCATCACCTCACCAATCACCACATGCCCGGGTTGGGTTCCCCCAACCACAGTCCATGTAACCACATTATTTGTGGTGTCCTGATCACCTGCCACAAAAACCGTTGCCCCATACAACAAAGGGCCAGACCCCACAGGTGCAAAACCCGCCGATATCTCTATCGAATCGCCCGCCGATAAAGGCCCTTTAACCAGTTCTTGTTCCTGGAAGATCACATGAAACCGATCAATCGCCTCTTTGCCCCTGTTCACAACCCAAAAGTTCACAGACCCCACCTCCCCCCAGGGCACATATATGGGCAATTCAAAATCGAGTTTTAAGGTTAGGTCTCGATCCTTCTGGCTCACGCTATTTACACTTCCCGGTGTGCCCTTTGCCCACTTCGCATCCGCCCAGTTGCCCGCACCATCTCCGCCTGCGGGATCTATTTTTTCTTCTGAATAACCCGCTGCATTGCCGGGCACATAAACCATCGCCCCCACTGTGTCCCCTTGCGCATTCAACAACACCACTTTCTCTGATGTGGCATTGCTCAGCCCGTTGCGCCCCAGCGTGGCACTGTCAACGGTTAACAACAAAATATCTGTGGGCAACGGATGATAGTGGGTGGAATGTGCGTGATATTCTGCATCCAAAATCAAAGCATATTGACCTGCTTTGAGAACCAGACCCTCTGTTAACCCAATGATCCTGTTGGTTTCATCTCCATCACCTATGCGCCAACCCTGCAAATTGACCGCTACATCTCCAACATTGTATAGCTCAATATATTCGTCAAAAAACTCACTGCCCAAAGGGTCAAACATCACTTCATTAATCACCACCTGCGCATGGCCTTTTACCGACCCAAGCAAAACCAAACAGCCCATTAAAACCCAGCGACAAAACCATTTCAGAATGTCTGTTAAACCCACATTTTTCAGACCGTTCATTTTGCCCCCGATCAGAGCAACCGACAATCGCGATTAGCAAAAACCCCTATCCACCCTGATCCCGCTTTTTCCTAAATCATTCCCCGACGGCGGCGCACAATCCACTCAAGGGCCAGCAACCCAACAAGCACAAATAATGGCCACCGATGCCCCCACAAACGCAATTTATAATTTTCAACAACGGGTTCGGGCATCAATTCCCAATGGGTTAATGCCTCTGTGACCCCTTTGGGCAAAACAAATTGCCCGCCGCTGTGCGAGGCGATTTCGCGCAACAATTCAGCATCCATACGCACCGTTTCATATTCCAGGCTATAACGCCCAACCGTAAAATGCCCAATACCTTCCTCCATCAGGCCATCTCGTGTCACGGCATGCACCACACAGGCATAATCTCCCTGGGGAAACCCGCCCAAACGGCCCGAATAACGCCCATCGCCCCCATCGCGCAGAATCACTTCTCTGACCCCGTTGCTGTCCTGTACCACGGCCTTGACTTGTGCATCTGTCATCGGTTGCATCAAAGGGTCAAACACCTGTGCATAAACAACCACATCCTCGCCACTTCGATAGGTCGATTGTTCGGTGGTAACACGCACGCGCGACATCTCATCGCGTGTTACCAACCAGCGCACGGCATTTTTCCAGAATGCCTGCGAGAGGGCATCGTTTTTGCCAATTCCCCACATCATCAAACCATAACGCCAGAATGAGTGAAAGGCCACGGCCATGGTTTTGCCAGGTCCAACGCGCATCACCGCCACCAAAGGCATGGGCTGTCCATTTAAACGCTCAAGGTCGTGGCGAATCAACACAGTTGCCTGGTCGGCCACGCCTGAAATGCGATTATAAGACAACAAAGGCGGCAGTGCGGCCCAGGCTTCACGGTCGGCCAGGGGATCACTGGAAATGCGCATAATGGGATGCCGACTTTCGGGCAATTCAACCCCGAATGATGCATCAACCAGTGTTCTGCCCAATTTTTCAAATCGCAAAGGCAACACATCCGACAACGGCGACATGGCATAACGTGCATCAAAAGCCGCATCGCCACCAATGGCCAACAAGGCCCCGCCTTTTTTGACATAAACAACCAGATCCTGTTCGGGTTTTCCTGCCAATTCGGCCTGGGGCACATTGATTAATACCACCGCATCTTGCCGATTCAAATCGGCAAAGGCCGTTTGCACCTCTTTTGTCCATCCCGTGGGTTGCTGCCGGATAAAAACCTGCAAGTCCAGATTGGGATCGGCGCGCAATACCCGCAGTAAATATGCCAGATCCGCACTGGGGCTTCCAGACAAAACCAATAAACGCAAGCGGCTTTCGAGCACTTCTGTAGATACCAGCATCCGGTTGTTTTCAACGGTGCGTTCTCCCGGTTGCGGGGCTACAGAAATTTCATAAGCATATCGCCCAGGGCGGTCGGGGTTTAATTCAAAATCATGAATTTGCTCCCCTTCGAGTAACACCATGTTTTTTTCGGCTATCTCGCGACCATTTGTGGCCACGCGCAACAGGGCGTGGCCCTGATCAAATCCCGTGGTGCGCACCCGCACCTGCAAAATGAGCGGTCGCCCCATATACCCCAGCGGATCGACCACTGCCGAAGAAATGGCCACATCTTTTTGCGCCATCGGGTCGCCAATTCCCACAACCAGCACGGGAACATTCAGCTCAGCAGCAGCCCGTTCGGGTTGCCCGCCTCTGTTTTGCCCCCCATCGGAAATCAAAACCGCCAAAGCCAGGCCATTGCCTTTGGTTTGTTCGCGCAAAACATCCAGAGCTTTGGCAATATCTGTGGCCCGACCATTCCATGTTAAATCGCCTGTATTATTGATGGGCTGCAACCCATCGGCAAACTGGAAAAATTCTACGCGGGTGCGCTTTGACAAAGCCTGCAAGGCAGGGTTGTTCAACACCTCAAGAGCAACTTTGTTGCGGTTGTGATCACCATCGATCAACCGCATACTTTCACTGGTGTCAACCAGCACAGCCACCAACGGGTTGCGGTGGGTCTGTATTCTTAAGGCCAGAATTGGAGCCATTAACAAGACCACCACCAGTACCAAAACCGCCACCCGCAAGGCCAGCAAATAGGCTCCCAGGCCGCGCAAATCAGACCGATAACCCAGATAGGCCAAAAACAACAAGACCAGGGCAAAAAATCCGAGGATGACCCCGTCCGAAACACTCAAAAAAAAGTCGGGCACGCCACCTCCCTGTGCTCGCACAACCCCGGCATAGGCAAGCGCGGATTGGCATTGAGATCAACACCCGACCGCTCTCCTTTGCCCAATCGAAATGCCCCCACCGCCGCAATCATCGCCGCATTGTCGGTACACAAATGCACAGAAGGATAAAACACAGCCATGCCCTGTTTTTGTGCCGCCCGTTCTAATTCGGCGCGCAACCGCCGATTGGCAGCCACCCCGCCGCTGAGCAATATGCGAGGCATGCCGGCCGCCTGGGCAGCCCGAATGGTTTTGTGTACCAGCGCATCAACCACGGCTGCTTCAAAACTAGCGGCCACATCGGCCTGGATTTTGACCTGTTCTTCAGGGGTTTGTTTGCGCATGTGATACAATACCGAGGTTTTCAACCCGCTAAAGCTGAAATCAAAGGCATCGTCATTCAACAAGGCGCGTGGAAAATCAAAAGCCCGGTCATTGCCTTCTTTGGCCAGTGCCGAAAGGCGGGGGCCTCCCATCGTCACTTCGCCTTCTTTCAAAAGGCCCATCAATTTGGCCACTTTGTCAAAAGCTTCCCCAGCAGCATCATCGCGCGTGCCCCCCCAGCGTTCGTAAATTCCAAGCTCGGGCACCCCATACAAATCGGTGTGTCCGCCAGAAACGACCAATGCCATAAACGGAGGCACCAAATCGGCATGTTCAATCAATCCGGCAAACAAATGGCCTTCGATGTGATGAACACCCAACAACGGAATCTGAGCACCCAGTGCCAGCCCTTTGGCCATCGACACGCCCACCAGCAAACACCCCACCAGCCCTGGCCCTTGGGTGACGGCAATACCACCCAAATCAGTTAGTTTTAAATCGGCTTCAAACAGGGCCTGCCTGATGACTGGCAACAATTTGCGCACATGGTTGCGCGATGCCAGTTCGGGCACAACCCCACCGTAAAGGCTATGGTCGGTTTGTGAAAAAATGACATTTGAACAAATGCGATCCCCAATAACCACAGCAGCAGCCGTTTCATCGCAGGAGGTTTCTATGCCCAATACTGGCCGGTCCCAGGCCCATTTTGAAATCGTATTTTGATTCATATCTCATGTGCAAAAAACAAAGCCCAGCCATAAGATGGGCAAACAACATGGAAAGAGAAAACCGGCGCCAATCCATCGGAATATCCGATACCTGGCTAACCGGTCTTTTTAGGAAAAATTTTAAACAGATACAGTCATAAAACAAGACTAAAAACAAGCGCGGATACACCCATCCTCAATACCTTATTTGTAGGACTCGGTGATATTTCGGCCCATGCTGATTTCACCATTGTCGATGCGCAGGTTAAACCCGCAGTTGGGATTGTTGCACACCCAGGCTTTGTATTGAATGGATGCACCCTCACGACCATAATCAGACAGCGGCAAAAGGACACCGGTATTGCATTTCAAACACTGTGGAAACGCTTGTGCCATACAACCTCCCCTCCACTGGTCCTCGGATCGACCAGTTATGCCTCTAAAACCGGTCTGAAAAGCCCTGCCTGGCGCAAAATACCCTCCCGACCACTGACAGGGCCGAATGCAACCAAGGCGGCAACTTACTCTAAATTAATAGTAGAACTAAAATTATATAATTTTTTTTCCAAAGTCAACCCATTTTATCAACGCGCAAGCCCTCTGTGCTTGAATTGACAAAGGGTATGGATTCCCTTATACTTTCACCCCGTCTTTAAATGCTGCAGCCCAAAATAAAATTTGTTCACAACCGGAGCTTGTCTGATGTCCAACCGAATTTTGTTATACATCGTTTTAGGCATAGTCATTGGCGCTGTTTTTGGCGGCCAATTTCCCCATGAAGCAAGATATGTCGCTTTTCTGGGAGACCTGTTTCTTCAAGCCTTAAAAATGATTGTCGTTCCATTAATTATTGCCACCATGATTGTCGGTGTAACCAATTTGGGCGACATTCGAAAATTGGGGGGCATCGGGCGTCGCACCATGGTCTATTTTATGATCACAACCGGAGGTTCGGTGCTGCTTGGACTGCTCCTGGTCAACATTATTCGCCCTGGCATAGGGGTTGACCGCGGGGGAGAAACACTGTCAACAGTGCCTTATCACATTGAAGGCAACCAGATTGTGTTGGAAGGGGCAACCCTTGGCAAAACCAGTTATGACAGCCGTTATCAGGTGATGCTCACCGATCAACACATTGTGGGAGTCATTGATCCTCGCCAGGCGGTTGAACCAGGTCGCTTTTTTGTTAAAAAATGGGAAAGCTCAACCACAAACCATGCTGTAACCCCTGCCCCTCAGGGTGTGGGCATAACCATCGACCTGGCCGTTGCCGACCGGGTGCGGGGCAAAAACAAACCGGTCTTTGACGTGATGATCGACGTGCTGCTTGGCATGGTGCCATCCAATATTTTTGCGGCTATGGCCAACACCGATGTGTTGCCACTCATTGTCTTTTCGCTGCTTTTTGGCGGGGTGTTAACCACCCTGGGAGAAACCGCACGACCTGTACTGGCTGTGATCAACGGCATCAATGATGCCATCATGAAAATCGTGCACCTCATCGTTGCCTTTACCCCTATCGGCGTTTTTGGTCTCATTGCCGGTCGCATGAGCACCGTGGGTGGGTGGCAAGGATTTTTGCCCGAACTCGTCAAACTCGGCTGGTATGCCGGTACAGTCATATCTGGCTTGCTGATTCACGGACTGGTCATATTGCCGTTGATCCTGTTGATTTTTGCACGCCAAAACGTTTTTGCCTATGGCAAAAACATGCTCACGGCCCTTTCCACGGCCTTTTCCACTGCTTCCAGTTCGGCCACGTTGCCGATGACCATCGAAGGAGTAGAGAAAAACGGCGTGTCATCACGCACTGCCAGTTTTGTCTGTCCATTGGGAGCCACCATCAATATGAATGGCACTGCCCTTTATGAAGCTGTTGCCGCCATGTTCATCGCGCAGGTTTATGGCATTTCGTTTGGCCCCATAGAACAATTCATCATCTTTTTAACCGCCACTTTGGCGGCCATTGGTGCCGCA
>CAXNEV010000036.1:0-14620 GCA_964200925.1 Candidatus Latescibacterota bacterium
ATAGCAACAAGGCCCAGGGCAAAAAACCGAACATTGCGCCCGGTATAAGGCAAAGCCCGCGATTCTTGCAAGTGTGCCCGGCGCTGCCTGGGGCGACGTGTCTCTTTGCGCGGAGGCATGGAAGATTAGTTTTCCCGAAGCTCGGTAATGCGTGCGGCACGACCACGCAGGTTGCGCATGTAGAAAATTCTGGAACGGCGAATTTTCCCGCGACGCGTCACTTCAATTTTGGAAATGCGTGGGGTGCTTAACGGAAATACACGTTCAATACCCACACCGCCGGTGCCGATTTTGCGCACGGTAAAAGTGGCGTGAATGCCACCCCCTTTGCGTTGAATGACAATGCCTTCAAAAATTTGAATGCGCTCTTTTTCACCTTCAACCACGCGCACATGCACCCGCACGGTATCACCCGCACCAAATTGAGGCACATCTTCGCGCACCTGATGTGCACTGACGGATTTTAATAATGCATCCATGAACCTGAAACTCCTTTTAAAAAAGTAAGTCTACTTTCTGTTTAAAACACCTTTTTCATCTTCACAAAAGCTTGTTCGATATGTGCTGTTGCTGACGGCTGAAAGCCCATTACAGCCGTCACATCAAATTACTCCAACAAATCTGGTCGGCGCTGACGGGTGCGTTCAATGGCATCATGGCGTCGCCATTGAGCAATTCTTGCATGGTCGCCACTTAACAATACGTCGGGAACAGACAAGCCTTCAAATTCTCGAGGACGCGTGTACCAGGCACAATCTAAAAGTCCATTTTGAAACGAATCTTCAAGCGCAGATTCCGCATCGCCAATTGCGCCGGGCTGCAATCGAACAACAGCGTCGATGAGAACCAGCGCTGGCAATTCACCGCCGCTGAGCACATAGTCGCCAATGGAGATTTCGTCGGTGATATACAATTGTCGGATGCGCTCGTCGATGCCGCGATAATGACCGCACACCAAAACAAGATGGGGTTCAAGCGACAACCCATTAACCACAGATTGATTCAGACGACGACCCTCTGGGGTCAAAAAAATAACACGCCCACCTTGTGGCATATCTTTTAATGCGCGAGACAATGGTTCGGGTTTAAAAATCATGCCCGCCCCACCGCCATAGGGTGTGTCATCAACGGTTTGGTGTTTGTCGTCGGTATAGCTGCGCAAGTCATGCGCATAAACCGACACCAACCCGGCATCCATTGCCCGTTTGGGAATGCTGTGGTTGAGTGCATCCCGAATCTGATCGGGGAAAATCGTGATCACGTCAATCCGCATTGCCCGGTCTGGATCGCGAGTCTTTTATCAAAAACCTTTTGTGGGAGCTTCTTCTGGGGCTTGGGGTTTTGACTCGCGACTAAAAAAGCCCCTCGATATTTTGCACCACAACTTTGCCAGCCACTTTGTCAATGGTCACAATATCGCGCACCGCTGGAATTAACACTTCTCTGCCATGATTGTCGATGACATACACATCACTTGCCGGATAAGACAACACATCCATCACGCGACCCAGGGATTTGCCTGAAACAGATTCAACAGGCAATCCTACAATGTCAAAAACATAAAATGTATTGTCGGGCAAGGCATAAACGGCATCTTGTGAGATCTGAACATACGCGTTGCGATAGACCAAAACGGCTTCGGGTGTATCAATGCCACAAAATTTGATGGCCAAACGATTGCCATAGGCATGAACATATTCGACGGTGAGTTCCACATGCGTTTTGTTTTCGCATTCCAAACGCACGGTTTTAAGATCGTCGAATCGTTCGAGAAAATCTGTGAGCGGCAGCAACTGGGCTTCACCCTGAATACCTCTGGGTTTTAAGACCTTTCCCACCGCAACAAATGCTGGCCTGTCAGGCAAGGATTAGGCCTCGGAAGACGTTTCTGGGGCTGCGCCTTTATTCTTCTTGGCTTCGTGTAAATTTTTGAGAATGCCCTGTTTTCGAAAAAGGCTGCGCACCGTGTCTGTGGGTTCGGCACCATTTCCAAGCCAATAAATGACGCGGTCTTCTTTAAGCTCGACAATTTGGGGATTTTTGGTTGGGTTGTAAAAGCCCAAATTTTCAATAAAACGACCATCTCGCGGGGCATTGTCGTTGGTTGCCACCACACGGTAAAACGGCGCCTTTTTGGCACCCATACGCATCAAGCGAAGTTTAACCAAATCACAACTCCTTAAAAAAAACGGCTGGATTGAGAGGTTTATTTTTGATTTTTCTTTGTCTGGATATCGGGTTTCTATTCACGGATCAACATTAAAACGGGTGCGGATTTATTTATTTGAACTTTGGCATGGCAAACCGACCCTGCTTTTCAATGCGAGTCATGCGCTTCATCATTTTTTGCATCATGTCGAACTGTTTGATCAGTTTGTTGACATCCTGTATGCTGCGACCGCTGCCTTTGGCAATGCGCTTGCGTCTGCTGCCATTGATGACATGAGGTTTGGCGCGCTCTTCTCGGGTCATTGAAAAAATGATGGCTTCGATATGTGAAAAAGTCCGTTCATCCACTTCCATGTCGGGCATGGCCTTGCTCACACCGGGAATCATCTTTAACAACTGATCAAGCGGACCCATTTTGCGAATTTGAGCCATCTGCTCGAGAAAGTCGTCGAAAGTGAACGAGGCCGTGCGCAGTTTTTGTTCGACTTTTTTAGCCTGTTCGGCATCAATAGTCGCCTGCGCTTTTTCGACCAGGGTAACCACATCGCCCATCCCCAAAATGCGAGAGGCCATGCGGTCGGGGTGAAACAATTCAAGACCTTCTATTTTTTCACTGACACCGATAAACTTAATGGGCACACCCGTGACTTCACGAATAGATAAAGCCGCACCACCCCGGGTGTCGCTGTCCATGCGGGTGAGCACCACACCCGTGAAATTCAACTTTTCGTAAAAAGCCGATGCAGCAGACACGGCATCCTGGCCAGTCATGGCATCACAAACAAACAAAATTTCAGAAGGTGATACGGATTCGCGAATGCGATAGACTTCGTCCATGCGCGCTTCATCGACATGCAAACGGCCTGCCGTGTCCATGATCACGATATCACGGCCTTCAACACGCGCCCGTTCCATGGCCTGTTTGCAGATGGTAACCGGATCGGTGCCTTCAGGTGCCCGATAAACAGGCACGTTGACCTGTTCTCCCAGCACACAAAGCTGATCAACGGCAGCCGGGCGATAAATATCGGCGGCGGCCATCAGGGGTTTTTTGCCCTGGGACTTGAGTAACCGGGCCAGTTTGCCCGCGGTGGTGGTTTTGCCCGCCCCTTGAAGACCCACCATCATGATTGCAGAAGGTGGGTCTTCAGATAAATTTAAAGCTTCATTGCTGTTGCCCATCAATGCGACCAAAGTATCGTGCACCACCTTGATCACCTGTTGGCCGGGCGTAATGCTTTTAACAACTTCTTGACCGAGGGCCTGCTCTTTTATGCGGTCGATGAAAGAACGCGCCACTTTGTAGTTGACATCGGCCTCTAAAAGCGCACGACGCACCTCCCTCATAGCTTCATCGATATTCGATTCGGTCAGGCGACCGTGACCGCGCAGCTTTTTAAAAACGCTGTCGAGACGCTCGGTCAAAAGTTCAAACATGGCAAGTCCTTCTGTGCCAGAGAATAAAAAGCAGAAGATAGACTATCCAATATATCAGTTTCGGTTTTTTCATGCAAGAAATTAGTGGTACATCAACTTGTGGATATTGGAGATATTGACTGTTATTACAGGAAGTTGGGTCGATGTGAAAAGTTTATAGACAGCCTTGTGGAAATAGATAATACCTGCTTTTGATTGCTTTTTTCGAGTATTGAAGTCGTTGCGCAAAAAGAATGAGATACATCAAACACCAAAACGGATGACAAATCCCGTTAAAAATGGGACGCTATTTTGGGTATGCCATTTTTTTGCTTGTTGACCTATCTCTGGGCGGCCTGACGCAAGGCTGCAACATTTTTTTTGACAGATCCGTCGCGAAAAACAGCTGATCCGGCTACCACAACTGTAACACCTGCCTGAACCACTGTTTGAATATTGGTGGCATCAATGCCACCATCAATTTCAATTTCCGTGTTGAGGCCCCGGCGGTCAATTTCAGCCTTTAAAGCCTGAATACGTGGAAGGGATTCGGGCATAAAGGCTTGACCGCCAAATCCAGGTTCAACAGACATCACCAGCGCCTGATCGAGATGGGTTAAAAATGGATACAATCGCTCAATGGGAGTGCCTGGCCGCTGGGTGGCTCCGGTTTTCATATTTGTCTGTTTGATGTTTTGCAAAAGGGCCTGAATGTCTTCTTCAACTTCGATGTGAACGGTCAAAATATCGGCACCTGCTTCGGCAAAAGCCTTTGCATATTTGCCTGGATGAGTAATCATCAAATGCACATCGAGAACAAGCTGGGTGGTTTTGCGAAGAGATTGAACAACCATGGGGCCAAATGTGATGTTGGGAACAAAATGCCCGTCCATCACATCCAGGTGGAGATACTCAACACCGGCTTCTTCGGCCAAACGCACCTGGTATTCCAGCACGCGAAAATCAGCAGATAAAAATGACGGGGCGATCTTGATCATAAGAGCCTTTCAGAATGCCTTGTCGTAAGCTTCAGGTATCAAAGGCTAACTTTCAGCCTGTCTTTTTACAATTTACTGACAACCAACTTCACGCTCGACCCACGTTTAATGGGCGTACCAAACTCGGGTTCTTGTTGAATGACCACATCTGGGTCATAAGCTGTGCTGAATTCATACCGGATGTTGTCCATGCGCAGTTCAAGTGATGATAAAACACGACGGGCATCATTGAATTTCATTTCGACGACATTGGGCATCGTCACAAATTCCCGCGATGATCCAGTGCTCACCACCAGATTGACACGGGTGCCGGCATCAACCTGGGTGCCCGGTTCTGGCAATTGGCTGATGATAAACCCTTCCCGAACGCGGTCTGAGGTTTCTTCGGTGATTTCTCCGATGATCAGGTCGGTTTGTTGAATCCACAGGCTGGCCTGTCGCAATGTTCGGTTGCGCATATCGGGAACAGCATAAAGTCGCGCACCCAAACTGGGTATCACATAAACCTTGCGGTTGGGTTTAACTTTGGATCCGGCTGCAGGATTTTGATAGACAATTTGTCCTGGAGGAGTTTTGGCATCCCAACGGGCATCCTGTTCAGTGAGTGTTAAACCATACCTGGCCAATCGAGATCGGGCCTGTGCCGTGCTTAGCCCCGCCAGATCGGGCACCGTAACCTGAATGCCTTGCCGCACAAATTTGGGCATAATGATTTGATCAACCACAACAAGGCCGATGGTGGCAACAAAAATAGCACATGTGATGAACAGGATGCTTTCGCGCAAAATTTTTTTGACCAAATCCATTGGGCATCTCAATGAAAAAATTTATCGCCAATCACCAATGGGCACAAACAGACATAAAACAAGAGGTTTTACATCGGATACCAAATCTCCAAAATAGCCGAACTGCGTGTTTATGTCAAGCGAAAGCTCTTGAAAAATCAGGCAGTTGAATGCTTACCAGGCCCATTCAAAACCCACGCGATGAGATAGACCTAACACAGCATGATAGATGACCGCATAATCGAGCGTGATGTGTTTTAAATGGATGCCTGTGCCCGCTGTTAAACGTTCTGGACGACTGCCAATGCCCACGCGAAGGGTCAACTGGGATGCAGGCATATAGGTAATGCCACCACTGGCACCCGTTGGCAATCCGGCTTCTTTTTGTATGTCGATCAATACGGTGATATGGGGGATGGTTGTTGCGGCAATGCCGACTGCTCCACCTTGCCCCAAAATAGCCACCTGTTTGCCACCCATATTCCAGGCAACGGCTCCAATATGAATGTGAGGATGAATATTCACGCGCAGCCCAATATCAAATACAACCCATTGGCGATTGGGTTCATTTCTAAGAGCCATTTGCAGCGTTCTGACAGCAATGCCCAGCCCCGCCTGTGAGATTCTCAGACCGTATGTGCAACCAAACCGCCGTTCTTTATAAAGCGAAAAACCATATCCCTGATAGGTGAAACCCAGCCCATGATGGTTTAGGTGAAGAGCCATACCAAGAGCTTGGGTTGACAGCGTTGTCATGCCGAAGGGGCGGTCGTAACCACAAAACAGACTCATTCGCGATCCCCATGCCACGGCTGCCGGATTCCAGAATAGGCCTTCCGCACCCGTTGTCAGAGCCGTTCCGGCATCGCCAACACCGGCTGCTTTGGCCCCTACAGGCTGAAATTCGAAGGCTGCATGAAGGCACAGGGGATACGACAGGATCACAAAGAACCACAACGCGTATAACCATATGTATATAATGGCTTTGCATATGATATTTTTTATCTGTTTATTGTTTTGTGCTTTCATTTCAAGTCTCCCAACAGATGTCGCGAATGGGTGCTGTTTTTCTCTGTATCCTTTGTGATTAAGCAACCCTTATACCGCTCAAATATTGGGTGAGTTATTTTTTTAAGCTTTTTATAAATTACAGGTTATCATTTTTTTCCTCCATAACAGGCTCACTGACTGTCCACAGCGATGCGACAAAAACTTAGAAATTGTCGCCTGGCATTTGACATGTTATGGTTCATTGGCCTGTACAACACAACACGGCAAAGAATTTTCATTCTTCGCCGTGTTGTGTTATTCAAGAAACAAGCTTATCTCGCACTGTTTATTTTTACGCTCACTTGAATTTAAATTGCAATTGCATGTACACCGTGCCTTCTTCGCGAATGTCTGTTTTAATATCTGCCCAGTTGACGAGGTCCAGGTGGGCATCGACATAGGCATCAGCCATACTATACAGAATCACGCCTATTGTGGAAATCATGAACCAGTTTCGTTTGGGCGTATTCAGGTCTTTGATCTGCTGGCGGCGCACCACATAACCAACAGCCGAACCCACTTCCAGTGCAGCAATAAAACTGCCTTTCCATTTTTTCCCATTGTAAAACTGTCCCCAACCCGGCAGTGACAAAGACCGTAACATAGCCTTTTGCGCCCGATTTTCTTCGGCTCTGGTTACGGAATCGGCTCCGGCATCAACCGCATCGCTTCTTTGTGCACAACACAGCACCAGAAACAGAAAAAGAATTCGTTTCATAAATAGCGACCCCACCAATGGTCGCCCTGTTTTCAAAATCTCCCGAATACAACCGAGATCACCAGCGTTTGAGACATACACAAACCGTTTTCAACAAGCAACAAGCGCAACGGACCTGCAACAATGGCACCCAAACACGCACATGAATCGACCACAAGGCCAGGTTAAAAATTTTAAAAAACACCCTTATATAAAAGATCGAATGTGTCTGGCCGCACCCAGCAAGCCCGCATCATCACCCAGCGCTGCTGGAACAATGCGAACGTGTTCTTTCACCCCCGATGTGCCCCGTGCCATAAACGTGCGTCGAGTTGGTGCAAAAATGCGTTCGCCCGCCTGGGCCAGCCCCCCTGCCAGTGCAATCATTTCCACATTCAAAACATTCACCAGACTCACCAACCCCACCCCAAGCAAAAAACCCGTCTCTTCAAACATTTGTAAGGCAAAAGCATCACCACCTTCAGCCGCTTCAAAAATGGCCTGAGTGGTTAGCCCTTCGGCTTTCAGAATTGTTTCGGGATGTTCGTTGAGCAACTTTTCTGTTGTGCGTCGAACCATCGCCGTGGCCGAAACATATTGTTCCAAACACCCCCGATTGCCACACGGACACGGCGGTCCATCCACATTAAGCGAAATATGCCCCACTTCCGCTGCATTGCCATTAAACCCGTGCATCAACTTGCCGTCGCTGATCCAGCCGCCACCCACACCAGTGCCAAGGGTCACGCACAAAAAATGATCCACACCCCGCCCTGCCCCCAGCCACTGTTCCCCAAAAGCCGCCAGATTGGCATCGTTATCCACCGCAACAGGCACATTGAGCAATTTTTCCAACCGATCCTTTAAACGCACACCGTGCATACACGGCAAATTTTCCGGTGTCAGAATAATCCCCTGAAACGGATCGAGCGGCCCTGGTGATCCCACACCCAGGCCCAGAACAGCTTGTAAAGAGACGCCGCCATTTTGGGCGGCGTCTCTGACACACTCGGCAATGCCGTTGACCACCCCATCAGCACCCAGATTCAGGCGGGTGGGCCGTTTGGCGCGGCCAATCACTTCACCCGAATCGGTCACCAACCCTGCACGGGTATTGGTGCCACCCAAATCCACACCCAGGGTCAGGGTGTTCACTTTGCTCGCGCCTGTGCCACAGCATCGACAAAAGCTTTGGCGGTTGCGGTCAACTTGGCCCAGTCTTTGTTTGCCACCGCTGTTCTGTCCACCATAGCACTGCCAGCCCCCACTGCCACTGCACCGGCTTTGATGAACTCCGGCGTCGTTTTGGCATCCACACCACCCGTCGGCATCAGCTTCAATTGCGGCATGGGGCCAAGCACATCTTTAAAATAAGATGGGCCCCCCACCCCGGCGGGAAACACTTTCACCACATCGGCACCCGCCTGCCAGGCATGGAGAATTTCAGTGGGGGTAAACCCGGCGGGCATCACGGCTTTGCCATAGCGCTTGGCCATTTCAATCACAGCCGTATTTAAAATGGGACTCACCACGTATTCGGCACCCGATAAAATGGCGGCCCGAGCCGTTTCGGGATCGAGCACCGATCCCACGCCAATAATCGTATCTTTCATTTTGGCTGAGGCTTCTTCAATCACTTTCAAAGCCCCCGGTACTGTCATCGTCACTTCAATGGCAACCACGCCACCTTCGCGCAATGCTTTGGAAACATCCATCAATTGCGACGGATTGTCGGCACGCAACACCGCAACCACACCACAGGCAGTAATGCGATCTACGATACTGGCCATGTCACATCCTCCCATTCAAAAAGAATGCCCAGAAAATCCGAGCATTCACCCGTCAATAATTACCGCTTAATTCTCGCGCTTTCGCCTTTCATGGCACTTTCTGCTTCTGAGCGCGTGGCCCAGTTTACATCGCCTGGGAACGTGTGCGCCAGCGCTGAATAGGCCCCGGCAAAATCAACGACAGCTTGCGGGTTTTTGCCTTCAATGAGGCCGGTAATCACCCCGGCAGAAAAATTGTCGCCGCCGCCCACGCGGTCCACAATTTCGAGATTTTCGTAAATGCGCGACATGTAAAACGCTTTGCCATCATACAACAGCGTGCGCCAGTCGTTTAACAGACCTGTTTTGGCCACGCGCAACGTGGTGCCCACATAGTGCACGTTGGGATATTGTTCAACAGCCCGCGTGGCCACGCTTTTGTAGCTGTCCGGATCAAGTGCACTGTAATCGTGCGATGTGCCTTCGGCTTTGAGACCGAGCACTTTTTCAAAGTCTTCTTCATTGCCAATCAGCACTTTGACATGCGGTATAAACTGCTTGGTGATCTGTTGCGCCTTTTCCGAACTCCACAGTTTGGATCGAAAGTTCAAATCATAACTCGTGGTCACCCCGGCTTCACTGGCCG
Source organism: Candidatus Latescibacterota bacterium (assembly GCA_964200925.1). Taxonomy (GTDB): domain Bacteria; phylum Latescibacterota; class UBA2968; order UBA2968; family UBA2968; genus CAXNEV01. The sequence continues at coordinate 9,531 of CAXNEV010000036.1, forward strand.
CTTTGAGCGCTGCCAATGTCGTGGCCGCTGCACCATCTGAAAGTGCCGGGGTAATTCCACTGACATGAAACCATTTGGATCCCTTAAAAACATTTTTCCAATCGATCATGCCGGGTTTAATGTTCATAATCGCCGTGTGTCCCCGGTCATATGTCACTGTGCTGGCGCGTGGCCCCACACCCACTTCCATGTGGTAAAACCCATTGCGTTCCAACCCCATTCCGTCAAACTTCACCCATGCAATGTGGGACATGTCCACGCCGTGTTCGCGTCCTTTGTTTCGGATGAGCCAGCCGGTCCAATTATCGACCAGGCGCGAAACCCACGCTGTTTTAAGGCCAAGATGTGCGCACCCCACGGCCACATTGTACTCACCTCCACCCACTTCCACATCGAGTTTGGTTGCCTGTTCCAACCGGCGATACTCGGGTGAAGACAACCGAATCATGGCCTCACCAAATGTGACCACATCGTACATAACACCCTCCCTTTTTCTGATGGTTGAATCCACGAAAAAACGGTTTCTCTCTTTGCACAGAGAAACAACGCCCCTTTCCAAAGGTGAGAAAGGGGCGGTATTCAGGCTATTTTACTCTTCACTTCGGCCACCCAGCAATCCTGTCATGGCCAGCAAGCGGAGCAGTTCGAGCACAGCCACCAACGCCGAAGCCATATAAGTCAAAGCGGCCGCATTGAGCACTTTGCGTGCGGCTGGAATTTCTTCCGGAGTCAAATAACCGCCGTCGGACAGAATTTGAATGGCGCGATTGCTGGCGTTAAATTCAACGGGCAAAGTGACCAGGCTGAACAAGACCGCAAACGTAAACAGCACAATGCCAATGGGTACGAGAAAGCTAAAAGAACTAAAAATGACCCCTGCAAAAACCATAGGCATTCCCAGCATCGATCCAAAGTTAGCCACTGGAACCAGCGACGATCGCAAAGAAAGAGGCACATATCCCTGGGCGTGTTGAAACGCATGCCCGGCTTCATGGGCAGCCACACCAATAGCGGCCAAAGACCGATTGCCAAAAGTGCTGTCAGACAAGCGCAACGTGTGATCGCGCGGGTCATAGTGATCCGACAGGTGTCCTTGAACATGTTCCACACTGACATCAAGACCGCCACGCCGCAAAATATCGCGGGCAATTTGATCGGCAGTAACACCGGATCGAGCGACAAATTCGTCGTATTTTTTAAAGGTTCGTTTCACTTTAAACTGTGCCCAAAGCGTGATGCCTATGCCAAAAAACATCAGCAAAAGACCATCCATTGAATACATGGGAACCTCCTCCTGTTAAACTGTATGTTATGACTTCTTTTTTGTGACATGTTGAAACTTAAGATACTGTCATCGTAAATATACCCCAAAATGCCCAAATCGTCAGGGGATAGGACGCTGATTTTAACACAAAGTTTCAGACCAAACCCCCTACCCCAATATCTCCCCAACTGCAACTTGATATCCCCGCACCCATTCGGCCCCGCTCATAGGCTTTTTGCCCTGGGGTTGCACGGTATTTAAGATCAGTGCACCTTGCCCGGTGGCCACAGTGATACCCAATTTGGGATCGGCCTGCAGAATGTTGCCAGGATTGCCCTGTTCAACCGATAAAGTCGCCTGGTGGATTTTTAAGATCTGCCCGCGCCAGTGGGCAAATGCGCCGGGAAAAGGCGTAACGCCGCGAATGCGATTTCGAATGGCATTTGCAGGGTGCGTCCAGTTGATATGGCCATCTTCTTTTTCGAGTTTGGGGGCGCGTGTCACACCTTTGTTGGATTGGGGGGTTGGAATCAGTGTGTTGTTGACCATGCCATCGAGTGTTTTTACCAGCAGATGTGCCCCCAAAATTTTCAGGCGTTCATACAACTCTCCGGCGGTTTCATCAGGATGGATGACCACTTTTTCTTGAAGCAACAGGTCGCCTGCATCAATACGCGCTGAGAGTTTGAAGATGGAAATACCGGTTTCGGTTTCGCCGTTAATAATAGCCCATTGAATGGGTGCGGCACCTCGATATTTGGGCAAAAGCGACGGGTGCACATTGACCGAACCGCAGGCAGGAATGGCAAGAACCGACCGAGGCAAAATGAGAAAAGCCACCACGGCAAACAGATCGGGTTTGAGGCTTTTTAACTGCGCGTGAAAATCTGGATCGTGTAAAGATTCGGGTTGCAAAATGGGAACGGTGAGCCCCAGCTCTTCGGCAGCGGCTTTGACCGGGGGGGGCTGCATTTTTTGACCTCGACCCTGCGGTTTGTCAGGCCGGGAGATCACGCCGACAAGTTCGTGTTTGCTTTGGGCAATGTGTTGAAGCGATGGCACGGCAAAATCGGGGGTGCCCATGAAAATGATTCTCACTCATACCTCCAAGAACCGGCAACTGGTAGAAAAGAGAACCCACCACCCGTTCCAAACTTCATGTCTATACCCCAGTTTTTTGTTTTCTGGCCCGCGATCATGACCTGCAACTTATTTACTTCTTATTTTCTTTATTTTCTTTGTTTTCCTTGTTTTCCTTGTTTTCCTTGTTTTCCATTACGCGAGAAACAGATCCACGCGAAACTTCGATTTGCACGTCTTTGGCCACTTGAATCATTAAAATACCTTCTTTTTCCTTGATGCCAGTAATGGTGCCGTGTACTCCGCCAGAAGTGACCACGCGGTCGCCTTTTTTTAAAGCATCGATCATTTGCTGTTGGTCTTTTTGTTTTTTGTGTTGTGGCCGAATAATCAAAAAATACATGACCACAAACATCAACAAAAATGGGGCCATTGTGATCAGCATATTGGGCTGCTCAGCACCGGGTTGTGCGGGTTGCCCGCCCATGGCAAAAGCATTGTCAATGAACAATGAATAATGAACGAGGAACAACAAGAAATATCTCCAATTATTTCTTAATTTCTCCATTTTCTGTCTCCTGATATTGGTTTAAAAAAGTTTTTCGCCATTGTTCAAATCGGTTGTCGATAATGGCATCTCGCATGTGCCGCATGGTGTCTAAATAAAAAAATAAATTGTGAATGGTGGACAGGCGCAAACCCAACACTTCTTTGGTGTGGTGCAAATGCCGGATGTAGGCGCGCGAATAATTGCGGCAGGTATAACATGGGCATTCGACATCCAGGGGGGTAAAATCACGGGCAAATTTGGCATTTCGAATCGACAATTTGCCATTTTTTGTAAAAACCATGCCGTTGCGGGCATTGCGCGTGGGCATCACGCAGTCGAACATATCAATGCCGCGGATCACGCCATTGACAAGATCTTCGGGTGTGCCCGTGCCCATCATATAATGCGGTCTATCTTTGGGCAACCCTGCCACCACCATTTCAATGGCCGTCCACGTATCCTCTTTCGGTTCGCCCACACAGGTGCCACCAATGGCATATCCGGGAAAATTCATGGCCACGGTTTGGGCGGTAAATTTTTCGCGCAAATCGGGATAGGTGCTGCCCTGTACAATGCCAAAAAGTGCCTGTGTATGCCCGGCCAAACTGCACCGGTTGAAGGCATCGTATTTTTCAATGCATTGTTTGGCCCAACGCAAAGTGCGGTTTCCGGCCTGGTTGGCATAGTCATACGTGCTTGGATAGGGCGTGCACTCGTCAAAAACCATCATGATATCTGGGCCGAGCACATGTTGAATGTCGATGACCTTTTCGGGGGTAAAAAAATGCCGCGAACCATCGATATGCGATTGAAAAACCACGCCTTCTTCGGTGATTTTATTGAGATCAGCCAGGCTATTAACCTGAAACCCACCGCTGTCTGTTAAAAGAGCGCGATCCCAATTCATGAATTGATGCAACCCACCGGCCTGGGCCATGACATCCATGCCGGGACGCAAGTAGAGATGATAGGTATTACCCAGAATAATGCGGGCACCAATATCGCACAAGTCTTGCTGACACAGGGTTTTTACTGTTCCCTGTGTCCCCACAGGCATAAAAACTGGGGTTTCCACACGCCCATGCGGGGTGTGAAGAACCCCTGCCCGCGCGCCAGTTTTGGCGTCGGTTGCCACAACTTCAAATTGGAATCCATCAACGTCGATGGCACACCTCCAAAACCCGTTGTAATAAACCAATTTAGAAAGCGCGATGAAATATACCTACCAGTTACAGGCAAGTCAAGAAAACCACATTACCCCAGTGCAAAGTACATGTCTATTGTTTTTTGACTCGGGATCTGTGATTTGTACTTCTTGACAGTTCTTGATTTTGAACTCCGCACTTCTTACCGCACCACATCTTTGGTCAGGATCAATTCAAACCCTTCTTTTTGCAGTTCGGGCAGGCCGCGCTGTAAGGCTTCAAGAGTTCCTGGTTTGGCATGCCCAATGCCAATGGCCGTGCCTTCTATCCGGGCGCGTTCGGCAAGGGCCGTTAATTTTTTTAAAACGGCATCTGTCGATTCGTCGTAATCGAGAAACAACGCATTGCGGGCGCTGGGAATGCCAGCGGCCTGGGCTTCTTCATAGGCAATGGAGCGGGGCGACGTGGCACTATCGATAAAAAAGAGCCCCTGCTGTTTGACTTCTTGCAATACGGATTGCATGGCTGCGACATTTTCGGTGACCCGCGATCCCATGTGGTTGTTAACGCCCTGAGCGCCGGGAACAGCGAGCAACCCGTCGCGGGTTATTGTGCGAATGCGTTCGGGGGCATAATCGGTGAATATGGCATTGCGGCCAGGATCGCGGGCCGGGTAATCAAGAGGTTCCATGGGCAAGTGCACCATGACGCCTTTGCCATGGGCAACGGCCTGTTGAGCCGTCCATTCGGTGTGTTCTTCAAGCGGAAATATCGACAGGGTAATCGGGTGTGGCAATTGGCAAAATGCGGAGATGAGGGCCTGATCCTGATAGCCAAAATCGTCGATGATAATGGCAATGCGGCCCGATCGACGCACAAGTTTGGCATTTTTCTTCAATGTAATGAGATTGGTGCTTTGTTGCCCTATTCCAACGCGCAAAGAAAGCAGAGCACCTTGCTGATCTTCTCGACCTTCCAGAATATGGCCGCCCAAGCGCTGAGACAGCCGCGTAATGGCCAGGTTGCAGACCGATAGGGGGATAACCCCGGG
>CAXNEV010000037.1:0-14445 GCA_964200925.1 Candidatus Latescibacterota bacterium
TTTACCGGGTCCGCACCCAAGAACACATCCACAACCGCATCGCTTTAGACATGCTTCGCGAATCTCAAAAGGATAACCGAACGACAACCATCAAAACCCTACACAAACAGAGGACAGGCAGAAAATGCCTCTTTTGATGCTAAAGACTCAAAAATAACAGAATGTCTTGAATGAGCATATATCATGGTGCGATTTTATTATTTCATTGTTCTCATTTTGTTGACCCACTCGCTTGCAGCGGAGGAAACTGTGGACGGTGCTTCGTTTGTGGATTTTGCCGGTTATACACATTGTGTGAAACTTGAAAATGCAACAACGTCGGTTATTTTGGGACCCCATGCCGGAGGGCGTGTTTTATCCTATACATTAAATGGTGTGGAAGCGCTGTTTCAGGATTCGGCACAACATGGCTGGATAGATGGAAAAAATCAGCAGACGGTGGAATTGAGCGGCGGGCGGTTTGATATTGGGCCAGAACAGACCATTCCCAAACATCCAAAACTCTGGCGCGGGCCGTGGATGGTGGAAATTATCGGGCCACGCCAGGGGCGTATGACCAGTGTGGAAGACGAGGCAACGGGTGTCCAACTGATTCGCGATTTTGAACTGGATGCTACATCGTCTCATTTGCGGTGTACACAAACCATTCGAAATGTTTCGGATCAAACCCAATATTGGTGCCATTGGAGCCGCACCTTTGCCCAGGGGCATGGCATTTGTTTGATTCCCTTAACACCCAACAGCCGGTTTCCCAAAAATTATGTGATGTACGGCCCTGGCCCCGTGATCAATTTTCGACCGGATGATCCCCATATTCGCCAGCGCGATGGGTTTTTGGAAATTTTGGGGCCGCCCGAACGGGCCAAGCTGGGCATGGATTCTCATGCGGGCTGGTTTGTTTATTTGATGCGCAATGATGTGATGTTTGTAAAGTGTTTTCCGACCTATCCCGACCGGGCCTACAACGAAGTGGCTGCACTGACCATTTCGATCTGGTATAACAAAGATGTCGTGTGTGAGCTGGAACCCATTGGTCCAATGGAAAATATTGCACCCGGTGACAGTGCCCATTTTTCGGAAGAATGGTTTTTGTTGCCGTTTGATTTTCCGGCAGATGGGGTGCAGGCAGATTTGGAGGCAGTGAAAAAAATTGTGGAACAACAGGCGCGATAGGTATGAAAATGGGAGAAGGCATAATGGAGAAAGAACTTTTAACCCTGGCCGAACAGGCCATCGACATAGCCCAAAAAGCCGGTGCCAACAATGCCATTGCCCGGGTGCAGGACAACAACAGCACCACGTTTGTTTTTCGCGATGGCAAAGTGGAAGAAACCCGACAAAACACGAGCCGGGGGTTGAGTGTACAGCTTTATGTTGATGGCCGTTACTCGTCACATCAAACATCCGATTTGCGTCCCAACATGCTGGCCCAATTTGTGGCCGATGCCGTTGTTCTCACGCGCCATCTATCAACAGATCCGTATCGGGTTATTCCCGATACAGCCCTGTATGCCAACCGCCCTCAGGTGTCATTGGATCTCAACGACACCGCTGTGCGCGACTTGCCGCGCGAAGTTTGCCTCGACTGGTTAAAAGCGATGGATGTTGCCACACATCAGCACAACAAAGTTATCAGCGCCACCGGGCGGGTTTATTATGGCTGGCATACATCGGCTCGCATGAGTTCCAACGGGTTTTCGGGCACCCGAACGGATACCTCCATTGGATATGGCGCGAACATCACACTCGACGATGGATCCCATGGCCGCCCCGAAGCCGGGCGGTATGTCAATGGGTGTTATTTATCTGATTTGCCCAAACCCGATGCGGTGGCCCAAGAGGGTTTGCAACGTGCCATTGCGCGTTTGGGCAGTCAAAAAGATGTCAGCACTCGCGCGGTTATGGTGGTTGATCCCGAAGCGGGCGGGCGTTTGATTGGTGCCATCTGGCAAGCTCTTTATGCCCAATCTATTCAGCAAAACCGGTCGTTTCTATCTGGCAAATTGAACGTACAAATTGCCAGCAAAGGACTCACCATTACCGACGATCCGCTGTTAAGACGCGGGCAGGGATCGCGCCTTTACGACGGCGAAGGCATTTCGGCCAAATCAATGCCGATCGTTGAAAACGGCATCTTGCGCAACTATTATATCGACACCTATTATGGGCGCAAACTGGGCTGGACTCCCACCACCGGCAGTTCATCCAATTTGATTTTTGCACTCGGCAATAAAGACCGCAACGCCTTAATTTCAGACATTGATAGAGGGTTTTGCGTTACATCCTGGCTGGGCGGCAATTCCGATCCAACCACTGGGGATTTCTCTTTCGGTTTTCGCGGCCATCGCATTGCGCAGGGACAACTCGGTGCACCCGTTTCAGAAATGAACATCACAGGCAATTTGCACACCCTCCTGAACAGCCTTATCGCCGTTGGCGACGACCCCAATATCTATTCCAGCATGCGCACCCCCACCCTTGTTTTTGACGGCGTTGATTTCAGCGGAAAGTGACTTTGCAATAAAGCCGGATCAAAACAAGAATCGATCTGCAATCCGTCAACGCCGTATTGCAACATTTGCTGAACATGGTGCTCGCCCTGCTGTTGGGGATCGCCCGTTTCATAGTGTTCGGTGTTGATGCTGACAATGACAGACAAGCCCAATTTGTGAAAGCCGTTGACATCTTCTTGTGAAAAATCTGCTCCGTGATTAAAAATGTAAAAATTTTTGGCAAAGTCAGAATCCTGACTGGCGGCTTCTCGCGTTTGTGAGAGCGATGTTCGCCACGATATCCGGGTTTTTCCCAAAAAGTGTTTTGCAATTTGATCCTGGTTGTCTTTGGGCACTTTGTTGATGAGGATGAGGGCATCTTGAAGCAGGTTGTGTTTTGTAAGAGCATCTTCAATTTCTTGGGCATACTGGGTGATGAACGGCGTTTTGCATCCTTTTAAATCGATCATCACACCGATGCGACCAGCACAATGAGCACAATAATTTTCAAAAGTGGGGATTGTTTCCTGTGACCGGGGCAGGGCGATTTGCGTGATATCTTTTTGGGTCATGGTCGAAATTTTGCCAGGGATACCGGCTTCTTCCATGAGGTCGTCATGATGAAAACAGATGGCATGGCCATCGGCGGTGATGCGGGCATCGATTTCAACGTGGGTATAACCGCGACGGATGGCTTCTTCAAGGGCTTTAAAACTGTTTTCGGAACGGTGTTGATCGACAACACCGCCGCGATGGGCAATGAGCATGTTGGGGTATGCTGCCATAGGCGGATTTCTTTGTGTTTGAAAAAGTAGTGCTCAAGGTGGTGCTGGTCAGCAAATGATGTCTGATCAAAATATCTGTCGCATTACGGGATGATGCCTGATAGGCGGAAGAAATTTTTCAGTATTTCCTGTCCATGCGGGTATTCGTCCTGCCATGCTTCGGGATGAAATTGCGTGCCATATAACAAGCGTTCGCGGTGTTTCATCGCCTGGATGTGGCAGTTGTCATTGGTTGCAATCAAGTCGAAGCCGGGTGGCAGATGTTTGATTTCACAGGTGTGTGATTCGCGCACGACAAAAGGGTCGGGCAGGTTGTGGAAAAGCGGGTCGGGTTTGCTGATGCGGATGGGATAAAACCCCTGTTCGGTAAACAAGCCGGTGTTGTCGGGTGTTGCAGCGCCGATTTGCGGTTCGCCTTTGTGCAGTGGGCGCATGGGTTCGTCTTCGACGCGGTTGAGATTTCGAAAGCCGTGATTGAACATGAAACCAAGCAACTGGTGGCTGCCGCAAAAGGCGAGTGTGGGAATATGGGCACAGGCGTTGACCATGTCTTCAAAGACATAGAATTCTGTTGCGTCAAAGTCGCGAAACCAGGTGCCGCATCCGCTCAACAAAAGCGCCCTAGTTTGCAGATTGCACACCACTTCGGGTGTTGCCTGCGACATGTGCAGGACCAGGCATGGGTGACCAGATAGGCGTTCAAAGCGTCGTTTGAGTTTAAAATCGCCATCGCCGCTATCGTATTTTTTTATTGTTTCCACGCGCACCCAGATGATCATCGTGTGTTTCCTCAATATGAACGTGTATTTTTTTCAGGCGACGGAAGTTTGTCGCCTGTTTGTTTTGATATTTATTTTGCAATTAAGGCTTCAGATGATGATAAAGGTTTTGAATGAACATGCGGTTGTCGCCGCTGATATAGGTCATGTGACCGCCCATGCGGCTGAACGATTTACAATAGCGCAGATAATAGGCGGGATTGTCTTTTGGCGGTTCGCCCTGCGACCAGTCATAGGGGGCTTCTGACAGGTCGTTGACAACAATGTGGGGGTGGATGACGGGTTTGCCTTTTTGCAGTTGAAAATGATTGGCCAGTGACATGGCTTTTTCAAATACTTGCGGTGCCATGATGGCAGAACCGACCGAGAGAAAAACGCCGAGGTTGCACACCCCGTCGACAAAAATGCGGTAATCGATGTCGGCACCGCGGCCCAGCGCGGCGCCATTGGCCAGGGGGTGGTTATAAATGATGTCATAACCAATTCCAGGATGAACGGTCAGAGGAATGCCCAATCGGTAGGCATTTGCAGTGAGCGATATGGATTTGTTGGGATGGAGAACAGGGTGGTGGCCAGATGGGATGTGAAAACATGTGAGGGTTTGCAGCAGTTCGGCACAGGCGGGCATGGCGGGATTGTCACTGGGATTATGCGCCCATTTTTTCAGGGTCGCGGCAAGTGCATTTTGGGGCGGGATGGTGCATCCGTCTTCGCAAATAAATTTGCCGAGGGATTCGCCATATCCTCTGCCTTCAAGCGCACCGATCAGCACAGATAGATGAATGTTGCGTCCGGTTTCTTCCCAGGTGCCAAAACAACCCTGAGCCACATTGGCCTTTACATCTTCTTCGGACCGGCCCTGAAAGGCGTATTCCCAGTCGTGAATGGTGCCTGCACCATGGGTTGCCAGATGGGTGATCCACCCGGCTTCTAACAGGCGGGTGATTGTGGGACCAAGTCCATTTTTGATCAAATGTGCGCCATAGGCCAGCATAACCGACTGGTTGTTTTGACGGGCCCTGCGAATTTTTTCGGCGATGTTTTGAATGTCGTTTTTGTACGCACCGGCATCTGGCGGGGGTAATTCGGGATCAATGAGAATTTCGTCGATGGTGAATTTGCTGATCCGTTGAGAAAGCGGTTTTGTGTGGATGGTGCGATAATCGATTTGTTTGTAGGGCATCGCGATCACTTGTGGTGAGAGAACTGTTGAATTGAAAATCGGGCACTTTACACGGGAATTGGCGCATCCCCATGATCTATGTTGATGCTGTAAAAAAAGAGGCGTGCCATGCCAAGAAACACCTCTTCAGAATACAATCTCAAAATTCACGCGTCAATTTTATTATTCTGAATTCTCGACCTTGATACCAAAAACCTGCTCTATTCGGCGCTTGAACTGTGTGATCTTTTCTCTGAGAATCGGTGCCAACGTGACAAATATGTGCCGAAACAGATATGGCAAGTGATCGCTGCGCAGCTCCTGGAGTGATTGGATTTTAACATGCAATTGGGCCTGTCGTTCCATAAAAATCTGGGCTGCCGGACCGAGAAAAACAGTGGCGATGCGCACAAGTGTGCCACCGATACCCGCCTGTTCATGAAGCGTTTTTTGAATGCGCGGCAAAACCATTTTGAGGTTTTTGGAATAGAGCACATAATCTACAACGCCGGATTTGATGCACCTTTGAATGATGGCGGGATCCTGATCGTCAGAAAATATCATGATTGGCGGTGTGTTGACAATTTTTCTTTCAACCAGAAGAAGATCAATTAACCGCAGGCTTTCTCTGATACGGTCCTGGTGAAAACCCACGATCATGAGATGAAAAAAATGCGTTGTCAACTCGCGCACGGCTGATAGTTCGGTTGTGACATGAACAACAGAACAGCTCAGTTCTGTTTCCAGAAGGCCGCGAAGGTTTGAGGCATAAGCGTTGTCTCTCTCAAGAATGAGGATACTGGTTTTCATGTGATGTCTCAGTTATTTTCTGTCATCATCATGATCTTGAGACTTGTTGTCATGCGACCAAATGATTCGGCAAGTTCACCAATCTCGTCTTGTCGAGCTACATCGATATGAACGTGCATGTGGCCCATGCTGATTTGATTGGCTGCGTTGTTTAATGTGTGTATGTCTTTGATGATGGTTTTGGAAAATAGAAGGATAAACAGTGCTGCAATGAAAATCCCCACACCCATGACCACATAGATGGTGTTTCCGATAAACGTTTGTTTTTGCATCACGGTATCCTGAATCATATCAACACCCACAATGCCGACCAGCGTTCCTTGGGTATCGTAAAACGGCGCGTATCCAGACAGAAATGTACCCCAGCGATCCGTGTTATATTTGCTGTCCACAGATGCAACTTCAAACCCGCGCATCAAACTCACCATCGAACTTCCTGTGTATGTCTCACCGATTTTTGCCCCTGGATCTTCTGTGTTTCCATAGTCAGGGTCAACCAAAAATTCAACGCCATTGTCACTCCGTCTCATGGTGTAAACGTATCGGATATCCGGGTGCGATTTTCTCATGGCCAGAAGTCGGTTGCGTATCTGAAGGAACGTTGGGGATATTTCATCTCCAGGTTTCAAGTTGCGCATGGTTTCTGCTTGTTCTCCATTTAACTGGCTTGCAATTACGGAAGCCAGTGCCAGCAACTCCGACTGCGTGACTGCTTTCAGGGCGGATTTTGTTTCTCTAAAGGTGTAGAGATAAGTCAAAGACGTGACGGCAAGAATGAGGATGACAAAACTTGCCGTCAATTTTGTTTGCAGACTGTGCAAAAATTTCATCGGTTTTTACCTTTTGAGACATCACAGGCGATGACACTGGAATGATCGGTTTTTGAGGTTTGGGTGTATTGCCAAATGCGTGCTGAATAAAATAACCATTTTTGTTCATAAAACAACTTGGGTGATGAGATTATTTCGGGATCGATTCTGTTATAATGTGCGGTTCGCCACCTGTGATGAGCACATTGTCTTCAATGCGCACGCCGCCGATAGACCGCCACTTTTCAAGACTTGTCCAGTTGACAGCCTGATGAAATTTTTGGCGATTTTCAGGATCGTCGAGCAAAGCAGGCACAAAATAAAGACCGGGTTCAACGGTCATCAGAAAGTGATCTTCAAGGGGCAAATCAACGCGCACGCGCACACCGCAATAGCGTTCGTCTCCTGTGCAATTGGGTGCGCGGCCCCCCACGTCGCGCACCATGAGGCCAACCATGTGGCCGATGCCGTGGGGGAAAAACAGCGCCATTGCCCCTGCATCGAGCAGGTTGTCAACATCGCCCTTGAGAATGCCCAGATCGCGCAGACCAAGTGCCATAACGTGTGCTGCTGCACGGTGGATATCGTGCCATTCGATTCCAACATGACACATGGCCGTGCCCTTTTTGAGCGCGGCCAACACGATGTCGTAAATGGCCTGTTGTTCGGGTGTAAAGCGGTTGCCTATCGGATAGGTGCGCGTGACATCGGCTGTGTATCCGTGGTATTCACCACCCGCATCGATGAGAACCAGGTCATTGGGTTTGGCCGTGCGAGCACCGGGTTCAAAGTGCAAGATGGCGGCGTTGGTGCCAATGCCAACAATGGAGCCATACCCCATGCCGTGAGCGCCGTGGCGGAACATTTCGGCTTCCAGTTCGATTTGAATTTCCCGTTCGCTGATGCCGGAACGCATGATTTCTCGTGCGCGTTTGTGCCCTGCGGCAGTGGCTTTGACAGCGCGGTTCACAAGTGCCATTTCAGCTTCATCTTTGATGCGGCGTGCGCTGTTGAGGCATTCGCGGTAAGGTTCCACGAGCGTGGCATCACCTGTGATATCGGGAATGGGCGAACCAAGAACGACGAGGGGTTGCCGGGCATATTTTTTTAAATGACTGGATAATTCGGCAACATCTATGCCTTCGACTTCTTCTGATGTGCCTTCCCAGAGTTTTTCTGTGTCGGTAACAGGACGCACAAAATGTGTCCATCCGTTTGTCGGGTCAAACATCACAACACCGCCCCAGCGGCGTGAGCCGGTTAACCAGTAATATTCTGGGTGGGGCAAAAAGGGATAGGTTTGATCATGGCCACCAGGTTTGGAAATAGGGTAACCCGCGCCAATGAGAATGAGCGGGGGATTGTTGCCAAAAACCTGTGCGGCCCGGTTTTGCCGGGCCGCGATAATTGGAGGGTCAAACGTCATGAGGTACCTCTATTGCTTGTTGTTGCGATGTCGGTTGATCCAGTAGCCCCACAGGACAAGCAGCCACTGGGCATGGCCGGCATAGGCGATCATGTCAACACTGGGTGGCGGATCGCCAAAGAGATTGCCGATGTGAATGAGGGTGAGAAAAACGACGAGGGCCCACAGGCCAATGGAACCGACCCTGTCGCGTGTTTGTGTGGTGCGCATATAAAAACAAATCCCAATGATAAAAATCGACCCTTCAACTAAAATGGTTGCCCACAAAGAATCCCACAGACCTAAACCCACGCGACCCACACCGCCGGGAAACAGCGGCAGGTCGGGGCGATGGGTGATAAAGTCGAGTATCCAGTGGCTGACGACGGCCATGCTGCAAATGGCCGCACCTCTTAAATTCCAGCGTGCAAGGCCGTAAATCACGCCAAACAAGATACCCCACATCAGGGCGGTGATCAAGCTATGTGAGATGGGGTAATGTACAAAATCAAGCGGTGTAACGCGGGTGATGCCCGGTGCAATTTCAACATGTTCAAGACCCAATAACAATAAGGTGGGCCACAACAGATCGACAAATTGGGCTGCAAAAAACAACGTGCCCAATGAGGTTTTTGGCGCTGCGGCTTTTGCGCCAAATCCAATTCCGAAATGTCCGAGGAACATTAAGAGATCCTTTGGGCGATGGTTTTATTCAGGTGATTTTGTTTGATTGCACATATGGGTTGGTATTACATATACCGTTTGCGTTCGGCAAGAATGCCGAGGGCAAAAAAGGCGAGGATGACGGCGGGGGCGAAATAGATTTCGCCAAAATAGAGGAGGGCAAATCGCACGGCAGGCATTAACCAGGTGGTGAGCAGGCCGTAGCCGATGCTGCACAATAAAATAAATACGGTGGTGCGCACCAGAAAATGATTCTGGCGAAAGTGATTTTTCACCGCGCGGTTGATATAATCGCCATAAATGACCAATAGGGCGGTGGTAAATGCGGTGGTTATGAATGCCAGGTGCGGTGTTAACCAGGTTGAAACGGGGATGAAAAATTCTTTTATGGGAAGCAAAAATTCTTTAACAGGTTCCATAGGAAAAACAGTCGTGGGTCATAGGTCATGAGTCACGGGTTGAAAGTTAAAGCACAACAGGCAATCACACCCGTCGGATTTTTTAATTTTAAGCCAAAATGTAGGATCAGGGAAGGGGGAGTTTGTTTACCATTCAAAGACAACACCAAGCACGTTTTTGGGATTGTTGGCCAGCATATCGTAGATGGATTGACACTGTTCGGGTTTGGCCGTGTGGGTGATCAAATCTTCAATGGGCAATTTTCCCAGCGCCATTAAGCGCAAAACGAGGTCGCGATCGCGCTGTTTGGTCCATCGATAATAAATGTGGTCGTCATCGGGTGTTTTGGGCTGAATCGCGCCGAGAATTTGCACCTCGCGCAAATGTACATCGGGCAAAAAGCTCACCTCGACCCGTCCTCGCGGTGAGCCCAGCGCCACCAGGCGGCCGGCGGTGCGCGGCAAGGCCATGGCCATGGGATAAACGGCTGGAATCCCTGTGGCTTCAATGACCAGGTCGGCCCCGTCTGCCACGCAGTGGGTGCGCACGGCCATGACCATATCACCCGCTGTGTGTGGGTTTAAACACACATCTGCACCACGCGCACGGGCTTTTTCCAATCGAAAATCGTCTTGATCAACAGCAATGACTGGCAAAGCACCGGCCAGTTTGGCAAATGTTGCCGCCAGTTGTCCCACAAGGCCCATTCCGGTTATCACCACGGCTTCTCCCAGTTCAGGCCGTCCCACGCGATGCCCGTGCATGGCAATGGCACACATGACCATAAAGGCCGCAGATTTTGCTGAAACCCCGTCGGGGACTTTTCGAAAATTGCGCGTTATAATCGCATGGCTGGCGTGATTGCCTTGCCCGGCAAAACGATCCCCCGGTTTGAGTGCGGTAATTTTTTTGCCGACTTCCAAAACAATGCCGGTGCTGCAATAGCCGGTTGTGCGTGGGAATGATGGTGTGCCACCGGGTTCACTGCCATTTTTGTAGCTGTATATTTCGGTGCCCACACTGACCACGGTCACATCGTTTTGAACCAGAATGCCGTCGTCGGGCAAGGGTGGAAGTTCAAAGGTCTCGACTTCGATTTTGCATTTGTCTGGACAAATGAGGCGCTGGGCTTTCATAGGTAAACCCTTTGTATTAATTTTTAAAATTCGATTTTATGAATCAGATTCTTGTAGATTGTTGGGTGTCTCATTTCTCGGTGACATGTTGCATATCTCATTTGCCCATGTAACGGTGGTTTCAGCAACTCGTATCGCTTCGTTAAGATCCTCTTCCGTCACGTCAGCCCAAGTGCCGGGGTATCGTGTTTCAACTGCATAAGGCGTTAATAGACTTGCCTCTTGTAATTTGTCGGATAGCGGAATGCCGATTTTTTCAGCGATTTCCAGCAGTGTCTCGATGTCATGGGTCAGCGGAAATGCCGTTTTCTTGAATAACAAAACGGCTTTGATTGCTTTTTCCGCTGCCTGTTGTGCATGAAAACATGCCTGTTCCCGCTGAACCAGCGCATCACCAGCGGCCAGTCGTGCAAGCCTTAAATCACTTATTGCATGAGCCATCCACTCATCAGGTGAGCCTCTTTTGCTGCCATCAGGACTCATAAACGACTTTTCCTTTCATCAGGACTTCCCGGTAAATCAACCCTGGAACCTCCTTCATCACATCCCAACGAGTTTGTGGAATAACGAGCACATCCATCGGCATGGAAATGCCGCGAAGTGCCCGTCGAATGCGTACGCTTTCCTTGCGTGAGTTACTGATATTATCAGAGGTGATAACAAGAATATCCAGATCGCTGTTGATGGTTGTTTCGCCCCGGACATAAGAACCAAACAGGATGACTTTTACAGGTTGGCTGATTTCGACAATTTTTTGAACAGCCTTTTTTACTTTTTCGTCAGTCACTATCCAGTGCGGTGTTGGCAACGAAATGGCCATGATTGTCGTACCTCCTGCCAAATGAACGTTTCTTCTTTGCGGGAGAAAATTCTGCAGATACTGTCTGCAGAATTGCCAGACATCGTCTGGCAATTCTGTTTTACGGTGGATCAACAGGCACTTTTTGCGATTTGGGAATGAGGGGATCGTATTTAAAGCCTCGGGTTTTCTTTTTAAATTCGGCGGTGGCCTGTTTGAGCAATTTGGAATCTGTGATCAGGTCAATGGCTGATCCGGCAAAAATTTTGGCGGTTTGCAAGATGGCGCGTTCGGCAAAGGGCATGAGGGCCTGGGCGGTCATGTTGCGGTGGTGTCCGGGGGTGCCTTTGGTGTAGCAGACCATGGAAAAGCGGCCCATTGGGGCCAACCACGAGACGTTGTCTTCATCACTTGATCCGCGCCCCTGTGAGCCTTTGCCGGTTTCTATTTTGGCGTTGAATTCGCCTGGATAGCCGAGTTTTTTCACGCGGTTTCGATCGGTGATGGAAGCACGCGGTGGGCCAAAGAGATCGATGTTTTTTTTGATCGCATCAAACAACACATCGTTTGGCAGTCGGGGATAAACGGCGGTGATGCGGTGCCATTTCATGGTGGTTTCGGTGGCGATGGCTGCGCCTTCGGCACATTTGGTCAATCGCTCGCGCAGTTCATCGACCTGTTTGCGGTCTTTGCCGCGCACATAATACCACACTTTGGCATAAGCGGGAACCACATTTGGCGCATCGCCGCCATTTCGAATGACGCAGTGGATGCGGCAGTTTTCGGGCATGTGTTCGCGCAAATAATTGGCAGCCACATCCATGAGCATCACGCCGTCGAGTGCGCTTCTGCCCATGTCAGCGCTGGCGCCGTGGGAGGTTTTGCCAAAAAATTCATAGACCAGCGAATCCAGGGATGATCCGCCGTAATAGTTGGCACCCGTGTTTGTACCGGGATGCCAGGCCAATACGGCATTGAGGTCGCCAAAGGCACCGTCGCGTGCCATATACACTTTTCCTGCAAGTGTTTCTTCTGCGGGGCAACCGTAATAAACAACCTGACCCGAGATGTTGAAATTTTCAAGAACAATTTTTGCGGCAACCGCACCTGCGGCTGGGGCAACGCCCAAGAGGTTATGGCCTCAGCCGTGGCCCCAGGTGCCTTCGTCTTTGCCACAGTTGGGCAGGGCATCGTATTCGCCCAAAAGACCGATGACGGGTTTGCCTGTGCCCCAGATGGCGCGAAAGGCTGTTGGAATTTTTTTGAATGGAAATTCAATTTTAAAGCCGTTGGCTTTTAGATACGCAGCCAATGCCTGTGACGATTCGTGCTCTTGAAACGGGCGTTCGGCCCAACCATGAATGCGCCGGGATAAATCGAGGGCCTGTTTTTCTTGTGTTTTGACGGCTTTCTCGATGTGGGTTTTTTTGGTTTTTGCGTTCATGAAACCTCCCTTGATTTTATGTGAGCAGTCAGCGATCAGCTTTTAACACTTGCCAATCACCCCAATGGTTGGGTGAACTGACCGCTGATTGTTTGTCTTCATCGTTTAAATTTCCCCTGCTACGGCATTGCCCACGTCTGAAGTTTTGGCTTTGCCGCCGAGATCTCCGGTGTGGGCTTTTTTGTTTGTTAAGACGCGGGCAACGGTGTCGTCGATGTGTTTGGCGGCTTTTTTGGCGTCGTTGTCGTTGTGGCGTTCGCCCAACCATGTGAGCATCATGCCGGCCGATAAAATTTGTCCGATGGGATTGGCTATGTTTTGCCCGGCAATATCGGGGGCGGTGCCGTGAGAGGGTTGGAAGACGCCGTATTTGTCGCCCACGTCGGCAGAAGGGGCCATGCCCATGCCGCCAATAGTGGCAGCGGCCAGGTCGGAGATGATGTCGCCAAACATGTTTTCGGCAACCACAACGTCGTAGAAGGCCGGGCGGCGCACCTGATAAACGGTGTAGGCATCGACATAGGCGTAGTCGCGGGCGGTGTTGGGATAATTGTCGGCCACGCGGTTGTAAATCTGGCGAAAAAAAGCCTGGCTTTTGAGCACATTGGCTTTGTCAACACATGTGACGCGGCGTTTGCCGTCTTGAGGTGCGCCGTTGCGTTGTTGGGCGATTTCAAAGGCGTATTTGACAATGCGTTCGGTGCCTTTTCGCGTGATGACCATGCTGTCTATGGCCACTTCGTCGCCCACGCGCACCCCTGCTCCGCGAGAAGCGTAGAGGCCTTCGGTGTTTTCGCGCATGATGACGTCGTCGATGGGTGGATCACCGGACAGGAGAGGCGAGATGCCGGGGTATTTTTTGATGGGGCGAATGCCTGCATAGAGATCTAACAGAAAGCGCAGCGTGAGCTGCGGGGCAATTTCGGTGCCGTCGGGAAAGCGCACATTGGGATCTCCAGCAGAGCCAAAGAGAACGGCGTCATTTGTTTTGCAGGCATTCAGGGTTTCTTCGGGCAGGTCGGTGCCGGTTTTCTGATAACAGGCGGCACCGCATGGATGTTCGGAGAAAATGAAATGCAAATTGGGGAAGGGCTTTTCCAGAGCGAGGAGAACTTTGACGGCTTCGGCCATGACCTCGGGGCCAACACCGTCACCGGCAACGACGGCTATGTTGTAGGTTGCCATTTGAATCCTTTCGGGTAGAGGTTGGTGCTGTTTATTGCGTTTTGTGGTTTGATAAGGTTTTGTGTTCACCCCCCTTTCCTTTTAGGAAAGGGGCCGGGGGATAGGTGCCTTTAATCTTCATAGTCACTTTTTACAAGGGTTTCGCCGCTTTTTACCATCAGACGGCCTTGTGACCAGACGCGGTCAAGGCGACCGTTTTGGGTGAGCAAAAGAAGGTCGGCATCGGCACCTTCGGCAATACGGCCTTTTTGCGAAAGGCCCAAAAGTTGGGCAGCATGATGTGAGGCAAGACCTGCGATTTGGGTCCAGGAAAGGCCTGTTTTGTGGAGGGTTTGAACGGTTTGCCACATGGTTTCGGGTTCGGCCATTCGCTGGCGGGTTTCGCCCTGTAAATGGTAGGCACCGCCGCTGTCGGTGGACAGGGTGATGCGGTTGAAAGGTGTGTTGGCGTTGAGCAATTTCAAAATGGCATCGACTGCGAGCATAGCCTGCGGGTAGCCGCGTGCGATCTGAATTTGGCCGGTGACATCGATGCTGCCGCCTGCTTTTGCAAAGT
>CAXNEV010000038.1:0-14110 GCA_964200925.1 Candidatus Latescibacterota bacterium
CGAATATTCGAATATGTATTTTGTAAATGATCGCTGGCTCGGTGGTATGTTGACCAATTTCCAGACGATTCGGCAAAGCATTCGGCGTTTGGATACAATCGACAAAATGAGTGCCGATGGCACCTATGAGCAACTGACCAAAAAAGAAGTGCTGCGATTGGATCGCGAACGCGAAAAATTGTATAAATCGCTGGGGGGCATTCGGAAAATGAACCGTTTGCCGGGGCTGGTATTTGTGGTGGACACCAAAAAAGAAAAAATTGCTATCGCCGAAGCAAACCGTTTGGAAATTCCAATTATTGCTATTGTTGACACCAATTGCAATCCCGATGAAGTCGATTATCCCATTCCGGGAAATGACGATGCCATTCGATCTATTAAATTAATTACCGATGCCATGGCCGCCGCTGTTATTGAAGGCAGTGCGGCTCGCAAGGAAGATAAAGACAGCAATGGCGCAAGCGAAATGGACGGTCCAGAAATTACAGAAATTGATCCCAACAATAATTAGCAATTGCTTCGGCAAAGATGGAGATGAGTTAAGATGGCAATCACTGCAAAAATGGTTTCGGATCTGCGCGCCAAAACCAACGTGGGCATGATGGATTGCAAAAAGGCCCTGACAGAAGCCAATGGCGATATAGAAAAGGCCATTGAATTGTTGCGCAAACGAGGTATTGCCAAAGCGGAAAGCCGGGCAGGGCGCGAGGCCAAAGAAGGTGCTATTGTTTCCTACATTCATGCAGGTGGCAAACTGGGCGTGTTGTTGGAGGTAAACAGCGAAACCGACTTTGTGGCCCGCACCGATGAATTTCAGATATTTGCCAAAGATGTGGCCATGCACATTGCGGCGGCGGCTCCCTTGGTGGTCAATCGCGAAGACATAGATGCAACACTTCTGGAAAAAGAACGGGCCATTTACCGCGAACTAACCCTGAGGGAAGGCAAACCTGAAAAAGTTGTGGATCGCATTGTTGATGGCCGTATGGAAAAATACTATCAGGAAGTGATTTTGATGGAACAGGCTTTTGTAAAGGATCCCAATAAAACCATCAAAGATTTACATTCTGAATTGGTGGCAAAGTGCGGAGAAAATGTGACCATTCGCCGGTTTGTGCGTTTTGTGCTGGGTGAAGAAGTTAAAAAGGTTGCTCAATAGATGCAAGTTGACAGGTGGGTTGCGACACCTGTTGTTTGTCATCGCGAGGAGAAGTGCCATGGTTGATGACGTTTTGTCTGAAACACGAGAGGCCATGAAAAAGGCTGTTGAAGCGTTACAACACGAAATGGCTTCGGTACGCACGGGTCGGGCCAGCACGCATTTGTTAGATCATTTGCGCGTTGAATATTATGGTTCTCAGGTGCCTGTTAATCAGGTGGCCAATGTGGGTGCGCCAGAACCGCGTTTGTTGACCATTCAGCCCTGGGACAAATCGGCGATTCCGGCCATTGAAAGGGCCATTCGCGAATCGAATTTGGGATTGAATCCGGCCAACGACGGCACGACCATTCGGTTGCCCATTCCTCAATTGACAGAAGACCGCCGAAAAGAACTGGTGAAGGTGGTGCGCCATTACGGAGAAGAATGTCGGGTGTCGGTGCGCAATGCCCGGCGCGATGCCAATGAAATGTTGAAAGATGCGCAAAAAGAAGGCGATATTCCCGAAGATGACGCCAAACGCGCCACGGAAAAGGTTCAGGAATTCACCAATGAGTATATTGCCCATATTGATGCGGCCCTAAAAGCTAAAGAAGCCGAGATCATGGAAGTGTGAACAGTGGGCAATGAACACTGTAAAGGTTGAATGAGAGGCCATCTCCAGTTTCTGGAGATGGCCTCTTTATTTTCGGTGTGGCATTAAATGGTTTGAGTTGCATGTGGGTTTTTGACCTTTGACTTTTGATTAGGGAGTGTATATTTTATGGCCTGATTCAAATGGTAAATTGGGCTTGCAAAAAAGAAAAACGATAAAAAATTCAAAGGATGACCTTCTTTCATTTTGAAAAGATGATTGATTGAGAAAGGGTGTGGAAAACAATGGCAAAGATCAATTCCAATTATGACAAACTGGCGGCGGGGTATTTGTTTCCGGAAATTGGCCGGCGCACACGGGCATTTATTGCGGCAAATCCTTCGGCAAAAGTAATGCGGCTTGGGGTGGGCAATACCACTGAACCCCTGACAAAAAGTGTCATTGACGAATTGCATAAGGCCGTGGACATGATGGCTAGGGTTGAAACATATCGCGGGTATGCCGATGGCGGAGAAGGCGAACCCGAAATGCGCGAAGCACTGGCCAAACGCTATGGCAAAACGGGGGTTTCGTTGGATGCATCGGAGATTTTTGTCAGCGATGGCGGCAAACCCGATTCGGCCAATATTCAGTCCATTTTGGGTTTGGACAATGTGGTGGCTGTGCAAGACCCGGCCTATCCGGTATATGTCGATAGCAACGTGATTGCCGGGCGCACGGGCAAAGCGGCAAATGGGCAATACGAAGGCATTGTGTATATGCCGTGTACCGAAGCCAATGATTTTTTCCCGGCTCTGCCGGATCGCAAAGTGGATTTGATTTACATTTGCAGCCCGAACAACCCAACAGGTGCGGTTGCAACCAAAAAACAACTTGAAATGTTTGTCCAATATGCCCGTGAAAACAAGGCCGTCATTATTTTTGATGCCGCATACGCCGGGTATATATCCGATCCCAATTTGCCGCGCAGCATTTATGAAATTGACGGTGCCAAAACGTGCGCCATTGAATTGAACAGTTTTTCCAAAGACACGGGTTTTACTGGGGTGCGGTTGGGCTGGAGTGTGGTGCCTCATGATCTGGTGATAGAAGGCACAGAACCGGGCAAGGTAAATGGTTTATGGAACCGCCGGCAAAATACATTTTTTAACGGGGCTTCCAATATTGTGCAGCTTGGTGCACTGGCTGTGTTTACCAAACAGGGCGAAAAAGAATGCCATGATATGATCGGGTATTATATGGAAAATGCCCGCATCATTCGCACGGGTCTGGAAGTCATTGGATTGACCGTTTATGGCGGTGTTCATGCACCCTATTTGTGGTTAAAAACGCCGAACAGCATGAAGTCGTGGGAGTTTTTTGACAAATTGCTCAATGAAACCCATGTGGTGGGCACACCCGGTTCGGGTTTTGGGCCTGCGGGAGAAGGTTTTTTCCGGCTGAGTTCGTTTGGACACCGGGAAAATATTATTGCGGCTGTGGCGAGCATTCAGAAGAATTTGAAGGTGTAAAAAGCAGTCACGAGTCACGAGTTCAAAGTTGCGAGTTACCCCACCCCAAAGACATGGTTTTTGACCCTCGACCCGATACTGTTGTTGGCAATAATTGAGGTGTTCATGCGATTCTTGATGATGTTCATCGTTATGATATGGCTGGCTGGCACAGCGACCGCCGACGTGCAGGTGACATTTGAATATGATCACATGTTTGGCAGTCGGGGCAATGGGCAGGGTCAGTTTCTCGATCCCGAAGGGCTGGCCATCGATGTTCAGGATGCGATTTTTGTGGCCGATACAGGCAATGACCGCATTCAAAAATTGACCATGGATGGGGTTTATATTGATGAAGTGGGCGGTTTTGGCTGGGAAGGTGGCCAGTTTAACAAACCCAGAGATGTGGCGGCAGGCAAGGGTCTGGAATTATATGTGGCCGATAGTCGCAACCAGCGCATTCAGGTATTTAATTTGCAATTGCGTTTGCTGGCTGTGATTGGAGGGCGCGGTGCAACAGGATCAAATGAATTGGGCACATTGGGTGGCATTGCCATTTCAGATGCCGATGAAATTTTTGTAACCGATATCGATGCCGATCAATTGATGCAAATTGATACCTATAGCCGCACAGATCGCAGTTTTGGCGGATTTGGCTATGGGGCCGGTCAGGTTCGGCGGCCACTGGGTCTGGCTTTGGCAGGGCGAGAGCGCACCTATGTGTGCGACAGCGAAAACGATCGGATTGCGGTGTTTGACCGTTTTGGCAACTTTCAAAAATCTCTGGGCGACGATGTGTTGTTGCAACCTGCCGATGTGTGTGCCGGGCCCGAATCAACGCTGATTGTCGCCGACACAGGCCACCATCGAATTGTGGTATTTGATTTAAAAAAAGGCGAAGTGGTGGCCCATTTGGGCGGGCCAGATGCCGGAGATGGTGTTATGGCATTTCATTCTCCCCAAGCTGTTGCGATGGGAAAAGCCGGGTTGTTGTTTGTTCTGGATTCTGGCAATGGGCGCATTTTGCGCTTGAAAATGCGGGTTTTGCGTCGGTAAGGACAAAAAGACAGGCGCATTTGGTTTTCCCTTCCTGTCTCCTCGGGAATCTCGAACATCGGCGTGTGAGATAAACGGCAAGATGTCAGATGGAGATTGGATGATGGGTGTTGGAAAACGGGACATTCGAGGAATGTCCCGTTTTTTTATTCAAAAAAAGCATGATTTTTTCGGGCGTCTGGATATGATGGCATTAAAAACACGGGCATGGATTTCGATCCTTGAAGCCCTATTCCTCTTAATGTGGTATGGGGGGACATTGGGGGCAGAAGTGCCCGCGCCCGAACAGTTTTCTTTGTTTGATGGTGAAATAAAATTGTTGGCCGATGGCAGTCGCGGGCCGTTTCGGATTTCGGATCGGGCCATTGAAAAAGACAGCGACCGCGTTTGGGTTGATGGCGTGGTGCAAGTCAAAGATCGGGATTATGACGTTCAGGCAGATCGTGCCCTGTTGACGTTTTACAGAATACTGCCCAGAGGGGCTGTGATTGTGGTTCGTTTTCGGCAAGTACCTGTATTTGGAAACCCTGTGTATCGCCGATACAACCAACCGGATTCGGTGTTTGCGCCAGCATCTATAATGCAAAGACCAGTTGTGAATGTGCCTGAGGATATGTCAAAGTTGGAGATTGGCGGCAGCAAAGGCATAACCATTGCATTTGGATCGGATCGAACACACACGGTCAATCAGTCTTTACAGGTGAAAATTTCAGGGGAAGTGGCCGAAGGGATGTCGGTGCTTGCGGTGCTTTCAGATCGCCATTTGCCTGTTGGTGAAAGTGGCAGCAGTCGTGCCTTGCGCGAATTGGACCGCATATTTTTTCAAGTGCAATCAGGGGGAATGCTGGCCGAATTGGGCGATCTGGACGTGGCTTTTGACCGCACACAGTTTGGCCGTTATCACCGCCAGTTACAGGGCGGGCGGCTTTCTTTTGATCGTTCGGGTGTTCAGGGTGCAATTTTGGGAGCGGTGTCGCGAGGGCAGTGGGTATCGCAGCGTTTAATTCCTGTGGAAGGGTATCAAGGGCCTTATCGCTTGCCCGGTGGTGGGGGCTTGCTGGGGGCCGTTGTGCCAGAATCCGAACGTGTCTATGTCAATGGTCGCCTGTTGCGACGAGGGGATCGGCTGGATTATGTGATCGATTATGCACTGGGCACAGTGATTTTTGCACCAGAACTGCCTATTGAGGCCGAAAGCAGGATAACGGTGGATTACCAGGTGGTTGAAGAAGGTGTGCGCAGTCGACTTTTAGGGGTGCAAGGGCATGTTGACATGGCGCATGATCGTTTAACGGTGGGAACCACCCTGATTCGCGAAAGTGATGCGGCGATTTTCGATGTGGGCCAAACCCTGACAGGACAACACCGGCAAGTCGCCGTGGCAGATGCTGCATTTGCCCCGCGGGAAGGTGTGTACATGAATGGGGAAGCGGCTTTTAGCGATCGGGAAAACGGCAAAGGACAGGCCTTTTGGCTGAATGGGAAGTGGACATCAATGCCGTCGTTGTGGGGGCAGGTTTATGTTTTGGGGCAATTTCGACAGGTGGGCAAAGGGTTTGAAGGATTTGACCGATTGGACATGGCGGCAACCGAAGGCCGATGGGGGTGGCAATCGGTTGGGGCTGATTCAACAGACCGCGAAGGCGAAGTGGGCGTTGGGTATAAATGGGATGATCAATGGGAAATAGCGGGGCGTTTTGGCCGCCGGTCGGGGATTTTGCAGGCCGATAGGAAATCGGTGCAGGTGGCATTTCCGCTGGGTCTGTACGATCTTGAATCTATCGGACAAAAAACAGGGGGGCTCATCCGGCAAAACGGACGCGTGTCGTTTGAGATTGGCCCGATTAAACCGGGTTTTCAATTTCAACAGGAAGATGCGCATGGCGAGGGTGTGCGGGGCACGTCGATTTTTTATGCCAGACATGCGGCCTTTTCAGTGCCAAACCGGGTGGGGATGCGCGAATTGCAATGGGATGTGGAACTGGGCCAAAAAAATAAATGGGCGTGGCGTTCAGAGTTGCGCCACCGATCTGTTCAACAACAGATCACAGTTTGGCAAGACAGTGTGCGGGCATGGGCACAGGCGCACCGGGCAGACGTGACCAACTTTCATGGCTGGTCATTTTCGGGGGCTTATTCGCGCAGTGTCTCTGTAACAGGCGGGCAATACCAGATCACACATTTGGGTCGGTCTCAGGTGCGTTATGACAGGCCGGGATATGCCCATCAGGTGTCGTATCGCATTTCGAGCACGGGTGTGCAAAATAACCGGCCAATTTTTGTAGATGTGGGGCGCGGGTTGGGCAGTTATATCTGGGAAGATGTCAACGGCGATGGCATTCAGGATGTGGAAGAATTTGTGCCAGATGTGGATGGGCAATTCGAACGGGTGTTTGCCGATGACGGGATTTTTCAACCGGCACGCGATGGGGCACTGGGTTTGCGCATAGAAATGGATTTGAAACGGCTGTTCAAAACGGATAACAGGCTGTCTCATATTTCTATGGATGTGTCGCTGACTTCAGATCGGCAAGCTGCCCCAGGTTCTTCGGGTGCGGCCTTCTGGCAGTTGTTTGGATTTAAGGCCGATTCCACGGTGCTGGTCGGGCAGCGCGATTTGTGGACGCGTTTGTATTTGTTTCGCTATCACACACGCGGATTATTGCAACTGTCAGGGCGCTGGCAAGATCGGGCAAACCGCGCCTTTTGGGGTGGGGCAGAATCGCTGTTTGAAGCCAATATGAAAGGGCGTTTGCGACTGGGGCGTTGGTGGGACATCGAGGCCGATATAAGCCGTGGGGAGCGAACCCGGGCAGGGGCAGGGGCATTTGTTTATGACATACACACCCTGTTGGGTCGCACGCGCACGGTGTGGCGGCCCGCATCGGGTTGGCAACTCCAGGTTCTGATGATGGGGGGGCAAGATCGGGATGGTATTCGGGATTTGAGAGTCCGGTATTTGTCTGTTGAACCCGAAGTGATCCGGTCTTTGTTGGGGCGTGGCCGCTTGCGAAGCAGTCTGGAATGCACCCAGGTGTTTGCCTCTGCGCCCGTGCCTTTGTTTTTGGGACTTGCCCAGGGCAAACGCGAAGGACAAAACTATGTGTGGCGATTGGGATTGGATTATCGGTTTGGGCGTTATGTGACCGGGTTGGTGCATTATGATGGGCGCAAAAGGCCTGGGTTGCCCGTGGTGCATGTGGGACAAATGGATGTGAAGGTGGTATTTTGAAAAAGAAAAAAGAAAAAAGAAAAAAGAGAAATGTGCAACATGCACAAGGGGCAACCCGTCGGGTTTCTCGAACAGTACAGCCTTTGGTGCTGATGATTGTTTGGGGGCTGTGTTTGGGCAAACAGGTGCAAGCCGAACATGTGGTGATTGGGCATGTGGAAATTCACGGGGCAAGGGCTGTTTCTGAAGAGGTGTTGCGCAAAAAACTGGTGATGAGCACCGGGGGTGTGTTTGACAGTGTGCTGGTGCGGGCAGATATTCAACGGATATTGATGGTTTATAAAGATCATGGGTTTTGGCAAGCAACGGTTGGGTTGCCGAAAGTGCATGTACAAGACTCTCGTGCCCAGGTGATTTTTGATGTGAGGGAAGGGGTTTTAACGCGTGTGGATTCGGTGGGCATACAGGGTGATCTGGCATTTGATAGAGCCGATGTTCAAAAAGCTCTGGGATTATTTTCGGGGGTTGTGCTCATAGAAGAATATCTGGATCATCGGTTGCAAGGGTTGCTGCAATTTTATGACAACAGCGGGTATCCGTTTTGCCAGTTGAGACCCGACGTTCAATTTGCGCAATCCCATGCAACTGTTCATGTACAGGTAAATGCCGGGCCACTGGTGCATGTGGATACAGTGTATTTTGAAGGCAATCGCATAAGCAAACCCCATGTGTTGTTGCGCCAAATGGCCATGAAGCCCGGAATGGTGTATCGGCAACACGAGGTGGATCAAGCCGTGAATCGGTTGCGGCGGTTGTCTTTTGTGCAAGGGGTTGATAGGCCAGAGTTGATCAAAAAAAAAGATGGGTATGTGCTTCTGGTGCGGATTCAGGAAGCCCGTTCGGCCCGAATTGATGGCGGGGTGGGATTGTCTCCGGGTGCCAATGGGTCGGGGCAGAAGTTGACCGGTGTGTTTTTGCTGGATGTGCAAAATGTGGCTGGTACGGGCCGCGAAGGGCATGTGGGGTGGTTGCGCAGTGGGCCTGGGGCATCGGATCTGGTTTTGCGCTATCGCGAACCCTGGGTTTTGGGTGGGCCTGTATCCGGGCGCGCCCAGCTTCGTTTTCGAGAACGACAGGGGTATTCCGAACGCGAAATTGGCATCGGTGCAGAGGTGGTGGTGGGCAATGGCACAACGGTATTTGTGGATGGGGTGCGAAGTGCCGTTTTGCCCGATTCAACAGGTTTTGGGCGGTTTTTGACCCATGACGTTTGGACATTTAAAGTAGGCGGGCAACTGGATCGACGCGATCAGGTGTGGAACCCGCACACGGGGTGGATGGGGCAGGCACAGGTGGCCATCAGTCGGGTGACACACACAACAGGAGAAGAAAAACGACAGCAATACGCTGTGTTGGGCTGGCGATTTGTGCCATTTGCATCTCGATCGGTGCTGGCGCTGGGCGGGCAGGGCCACTGGGTGTTTCAGGCCGGTGGCGTTCCCGAAGAAGCGCGGTTGCGCATCGGGGGTTCACAATCCATTCGGGGGTATCGGGAAGAGGCTTTTTTGGCAACCCGTGCCATGTGGGCAACAGCAGAATGGCGTTTGTTGTTGGGCGGGCGTTCGCGCGTTTTTGTGTTTGTGGATGCCGGTTTGATAGATGAAAAAACGCGGGTGTTTCCGGTGGGATATGGGCTGGGTTTGCTCATGGAATCGGCCATTGGAGCCATTGGGATGGATTTGGGATTGGCTCGCGGCGACAGTTTTGATCAGGCCAGGGTGCATGTTCGGCTGGTGCAGGCCTTTTGAACCAAACGATGCCCATTGAATGGACTCAGGGTTCATCCAGAAATAATGCGAATCAGCGGGGTGCGCAAAGCGCAAGTTCCCCACTGATCACGAGCAAAGCGAATCATCAGCGAATCGGCTATTCGCCTGTGTCTCATTTAAAAAAAGGAAAGAGTTTGGCGATGTTGTCCGGCGTGAGTTTGCTGCCGTATTCACAGGCAGAGAAGGCTTCGGCACATTGAACGTTTGAGCCGCGTTTTTCGCCGTAGTGTTTGACGAGCAGGTCGCGGTTTTTGTTGGCAACCGCGCGAAATCCCTCTGTGCGGTGTTCGAGCCATTTCCTTCGCGCACCAGGTGACTTGGGCACGTCTTTGATTTTGCCCGCGTTAAATGGCAGCCATTCGTACATTTGCGACGTGTGGCAGTGCAGCATGTCGAGTTTTTTGTCAACAACCTCATCAATGTCGATGGCCACCTCGGGCACAAAAGGTGTGGGCTGTTGAAAGGTATCGCTTAAATACGCGATGACCGGGTTGTGTGACAGCGCAGGGGTATCGGTGCAGATGTTGGGCACCGTGACCATATAGGCCGAGTCTTGCACGAGAATGGATGTGTAGCGATGATCGGGGTGATAGTCGTTGGGCCGGTGTGTGAGGATGAGATCGGGCACAAATCCGCGAATGATGCGAATGATTTTTTTGCGGTTTTCAAGGGTGGGTTCCAACTCACCGTCGTGGTTGTCGAGCACATGGTATTCAATGCCTGCAACAGCCCCGGCCGCTTGAGCTTCGGCGCGGCGGCGGCGGGCCAGTTCAACCCCTCCTATTTCGTGATGCCCGGCATCGCCATTGGTGACCGAGACAAAGCGCACCTGATGGCCCAGTTGGGCATAGAGAATGGCCAGACCACCGGCCTTGATATCGCAGTCGTCGGGGTGCGCACCAAATACGAGGATTTTGAGGGGTTGGATCATGGGTTTTTCCCGGGTCTGTATTAAAGTTGTTTTTTTCGCTTTTGTAACCAGCACAGTGATTTGAATATACGTCACTCTTTATGGGTTAGCAATGGTTTTGGGCCGTGGATGCAATACAAACCAACGGCGCACAATACGGCCCCAAAACAGAAAAAAGTGGCGATGCCAAAAGGCCATCCGGTGCCCCATTCGATCAGTTTGCCCGCGCCCAGGTTGCCACACAGCATGCCCAGGCTCCACGACAGGTGGGCGGCCCCAACCATGCGGCCCTTTTCTCCTTCTTGCGCGATGAGTTGTATGAGGCCCGGCATGGTGGTGGACAACGACCAGGCCGAGGCTGTGGCCAGAATGCCAAAAACATAGATGCCCGCAAATGTGTGGGCGGTGAAGGCCAGGCCAATGGCGCTGATGGTGACCAGCGAAACCGAAACGAGCAGGGGTTTCCACCTGCCAATGCGGTCACACAATCGGCCGGTCAGGATCTGGAAGAGGGCCGCAATGCCCAGGCTGATGGCGGTAAAGGTTGTGGCGGAGGTGTTGGTGCCGGTGAGGCGATAGAGGAGCAACGGCAACAGGAACGTGACGGCACCCCAATAACTGGTGGGCAAAAACCGGATGCCCAGCAACAGACGGGCATCCGGTTTTTTGAGCAGGCTCAACAGCCCGGATAACGAACGGGCGTTTTGCCCGGATGCCGGGGCGGGAATGGCAGGCAAAATGAGCAGGGTGAGAATGACCTGAACGATGCCAGCGATGGCCGCACAGATGCCCAGCATGTAAAAACCCAGCCCATCGGCAATGGGGCCGGCAAACAAATTTCCAGCCGCCGCACCCAGCGTGTTGCCCAAAAAATACCCGGCAGAGGCCGTGCCGATAACCGCCGATGGCGCGGCACTGATGAGGTAGCTCTGTCCTCCTGCGCTGTGAAAACCAAACGAGATGCCAATGCCAACACAGAGGAACGAGAGCAAAAGAGGATCACCGGTGATGAAAACAAGCCCGGCCAGAATGGGGCCAAATGCACCCATGACATAAATGGGTTTGACCCCCCAGGCATCGGCATATCGCCCGGCGGGCACGGCAAACAGGCCACCAAGCAGCAAAAAGGCCGTGCGCAACCCGGCTGAAAAGAAGGGAGATCGCAACAGATCGGCCTCGACATAAACGGGCAACAGGGTGTTGATGGGGGCTGAAACAAAACTGCTGAAAAAAGAGACGATTAACAAAGAGATGAAGCGGCGATTGAACAAGTTGGATGTGGGCATAAGACTCTGGGGAAAAGGTTGCGGTTGTTTTGTGGCAAAAGATCGCTTATTATCGGTGTGTTGTGGGGTTCTGTCAAGGGGTATTGTGAAGGTTATTTTGATGGGGTGAGTTCAAGGACAAACCATGTACTTGTTTTTTTAAAGGAGGGGTCAAGATGGAGAAGTGGCTGCATTTGCCCGCGCATTATTACAAACAATACGATGCCGATTTAACAGCGGATATTCCGGGGCGCACTTATACAGGTTGGACAACGCGGTTGCTGGATGTGCCGCTGGAGAAAACGGCCCTGGTGAGCATGCATATGTGGAATCCAGGGTTGGAAGATCGTATTCCGGGGGGGCCAGATTCGCCCTATGCCGGGTGGTTTCGGTTTGTTGAGTATTTGTCGCGGGCAGTACCGATTACGCAACAGGTGTTTCCTCCGCTGTTACAGGCGGCGCGAGATGCCAAAATGACGGTGATTCATGTGGGTTCCACAGAGGCTTATACCGGAAACTGGGAAGGATATCAACAGGCCAAAACACTATCTGGTCCAGCACCTGAACGGCCACCTGGGGCTGTGGAAGATGCCTTGCGCAAACAATGGCAGGCCGAACGGTCATCACAAATGCAGGGGGAACACAATACGGTGGATATTCGGGCCGGGCAGAAGTTTCTCGATTTTCCACCGCAGGCCATGCCGGCACCGGGTGAGCCGGTGGTGATCGATTCGCATCAGCTCAATGCGGTGTGCCGCGACAGGGGCATCTGGCATCTGGTGTATGTGGGATTTGCCATTAACTGGTGTTTGTTGGCCAGTCCGGGCGGGATGATCGATATGAGCCGCTTGGGGTATGTGTGTTCAACGATCAGGCAGGCAACTACGGCTGTGGAAAATCGCGATTCGTGCTCGGAAGAATGGGCAAAAGAAATCGCACTCTGGCGGGTGGCCTTGATGTTTGGGTATGTGTTTGATTTGCATCCCTTTTTGACGGCGCTTCAGGCGGCCACCGATGGCGCAGGTGCATAATCACTGGTTATGCTGATCTGACAATTTAAAAGCCCTGCTTTCTGTGAAGGAAGCGGGGTTTTTTGTGCTGAGGTTTTATTCTTTTTCCCGATCACATCATAAAAATGTCTTTGCGGGGTTTCCCCATGGTTTGCAATTCTTTTTCGACCACTTCTTCCAGACCGGAGGCCACAAGCAGATCGACCAGTTTTAACAGGCTTTCACGCGAGGTGTGAATAAAGGCCATGCCCATGCCGGTTTCGGTATGGCGCATGACAATGGCTTTGAGCAAAAATGACGCAATGCCCAGACCCGATGCCGGATACAGGGTGAGGTCGCATTCGATGCCTTTGGCCAATTGTGTTTTGGATTCAACCTGAATGCCGCCCAGGCTGAGATCCCGCGTTTCAACAGTGAACCCTCGAAATGAACCGGCGGCAATTTCAACGCCCATTTTGAAGGCGACCCGTGTGCTGGATCGCTGTTCCATGGTGTTCCTTTCGCAAATGATGCATTTTGAGATGTCATTTTTGCAATACTTGTGCCAAATACAAGATACCAAAAACCATCAGTGTTTACAACAGGTTGCAAAAAGGGAATTTGTGTTATTCTTTTGGGGCAACGCAAGTTCGCCCATGAGACGCATTTTGACAACCCCTTTTGAGATGGGATCGAATGTGCTTTTCAATTATATTGAAAAAATGAAATTGCACAAGGCAATGAATTTTGAACGGGAAACTTTTGCAGAAATCCCAACAGATCGTGCCTGACGATCAAAACCCTGTTTTATGCACATCCCCTATGCGATATCGGATAATGTGATTGCCAAAGAGTTCGCGATTTTTTAACATACTGAATGTTATCACGAAATTGTTCGGGAATAAGACGTTAGGCGGACATGCTGGTTTGGGGGTGACTGCTTGAAAAGCATAGGGGTGCAAACCAAAACCAAGACCCAAACCTCGTCTTCGTCCGACTTGGAAGGTGGGTATCATCGCGGCTTCCACTGCGGCGGCGCGTCCGTGCGCCGCCGGGGATGTTCTGAGGATGTTTTCAAGAGGAATGGCCCTGAACCTCCCCAGAACAGCGTGCAACACCGGGTTGCAGTTCCGCTCCGATCCACCCAACCCACACAGGCTTGCAGCGTGATTTCTTCTTTTGACTGCAAGGATTCTGAACGTTTTATTGATGTGGCTGCAAGCCCGTCTGCAACCTTTTCCGTTGCACGTAATTCCCCAACCCCAAAAGCAAAAGCATATGGTGTGCAAAACAAAAACACATCTCTGCTCTCCATTGTGTTTGTGCTTTTATTTTTTTTGATGCAAGGGTCAAGTCATGCGGATCAAGCTGGAGAAAGCATCAATCAAACAAGCCGAAGAGATTCACAGACTTCAGGTAGAATCCTTCTTGCCTCTCCTTCAAAAGTACAAAGACTCTGAAACCAACCCCGGTAATGAGAAGCTTGAACGCATTCTACATAGATTTAAGCAGCCGTTCACGACGTACTATTTCATCACGTTAAATGAGATCAGAATAGGTGCCATCAGGATTGTTTATTCCGCGCAGGCTAAACGGGCAAGAATTAGTCCAATTTTTGTTACCCCGGAACACCAAGGAAAAGGTT
>CAXNEV010000039.1:0-13929 GCA_964200925.1 Candidatus Latescibacterota bacterium
GGGCATTGATCCTGGCAGTGTGATTACGGGATATGGTGTGATTGAACACCTCCATCGAAAAAATCGCCTGTTGCGCTGTGGATGTATTCGGCCCGATGTCCATTTGCCTTTTCCCCAGCGACTGCTTGCAATTTATGACCAATTGCTTGTGCTGGTATCTGATGTTTCACCCGATGAAGTGGCACTCGAATCGGTTTTTTATGGGGTTAACATACAATCTTTAATCAAGCTTTGCCAGGCGCGTGGAACCATTTTGACTGCGCTGGCCAATTCGAATATGCCCATTTTTGAATATTCCCCCCGCGAAGTCAAAAAGGCCGTTGTGGGCAAAGGCAGTGCTTCAAAAGAACAGGTGCAGTTTATGATGCAGCGCCTGTTTGGCACACATGCCATCGATGAAGACTTTGATGCCACCGATGCTGTTGCATTGGCCTTGTGCCATGCCCATCAAAAAACAGCATCGTTTACAACGGGGCGAAAGAAAAGTGTTTTGACTGCACAAATTGAGGCTATTAAACAAGAAACGCGCAGCAACAATCGATTTGAAGACAAGCTCAAACGCATTGGGGTGGATGCCAAATCACGGCGTCGATTGGCACAGCCGAAAGGGCGATAATTGGTTATGATCGCATATATAGAAGGCCAGTTGTCCGAGAAAAATCCAGCGTATATGGTGATCGATGTGGGCGGTGTTGGGTTTCATATCCACATTCCAATGTCGAGTTATAACGAAACACAGGCCTTGCATGAGAAGGTTAAATTGTTGACGCATTTGCATGTGCGCGAAGATGCCCTCTCTCTGTATGGGTTTGCCACGGTATCTGAACGCGATTTGTTCAAATTGTTGATCGAGGTATCGGGCATTGGGCCGCCGATGGCGCAAAAAATTTTGTCGGGTGTTGCCATTTCTGATTTTAAACGCATGATCGCATCAGAAGATGACAAAGGACTCACGCGCATTAAAGGCATTGGCCAGAAATTGGCACAGCGTTTGATTTTAGAATTAAAAGATAAAATCGATCTGATTGCCTCTGATGATTTCAGACCCGATTTCGTGGGAGCGGCCGATCAAGGCCTGTTGAATGAAGCCACATCGGCCCTTGTGGGGTTGGGCATTAATCCGATTCAGGCCCGGCGCGTGGTGGCAACGGTTTTGAAAGATTTGGGGGATGACGTGGCCATTGAAACGGTGATTAAACGCGCGCTGAGAAGTCTTTAGACTATGACGATTGACTATAAGACGATGGTTAAAAATGCGTTAACACGTTCCACCCCACCAGAGTCGCATTCGCATGGTTTACAAGATGTTAACGTTCTAACGTGTTTTCATGTCCATCGCCCATTGTCGAAAATTCAAGTTTATTACCTGAAATGCTATAACTGATTTTATTATCCTGCAATTTGCCGAAAGACTATTTATGGAAGATCGCATCAACGATCCTGCTTTTCAGGAAACCGATGAAACTTTTGAATTTGACCAGCGGTTGCGACCGGTTCGATTTCAAGATATGACTGGTCAAGAGAAGGTCAAAGAAAAGCTCAAGATTGCGGTAGAGGCCGCCCGCCATCGGGGCGATGCGATGGATCATGCATTGTTGTATGGCCCGCCAGGGCTGGGCAAAACGACAATGGCCCATGTCATTGCACATGAATTGGGCGTGGATATTCAGGTGACATCGGGACCCGTGCTGGAACGCCCTGCAGATCTGGCGGGCATTTTGACCAATTTGAACGAAAAGGATGTGTTGTTTATCGATGAGATTCACCGGATGAACCGGGTGGTCGAAGAGCACTTGTATTCGGCAATGGAAGATTTTACACTGGATATCATGATTGACAGTGGACCCAGTGCACGATCCTATCAGATTCCATTGGAACGATTTACATTGGTTGGTGCCACCACGCGATACGGGTTGTTAACGGCTCCTATGCGGTCGCGGTTTGGCATTGTGGAGCGATTGGATTTTTATACCACCGAGGAACTGCGGGCGATTGTGTCGCGCGCGGCGGGCATTTTGAACATAGACATTGAACCGGATGGGGCTTTGGAAATTGCAAAACGGTCACGCGGTACAGCCCGCATTGCCAATCGACATTTGTCGCGCGCCAGAGATTATGCACAGGCTCGTGCCGGCGGGGTGATTACACAAGAGGTGGCCCTTAAAGCCCTTGATCTGTTGGGCGTGGATGCGCTGGGCCTGGATGAAATGGATCGCCGTTTGTTGGACATATTGATTGATAAATTTGGGGGTGGCCCCGTTGGTCTGAACAATTTGTCTGCGGCTTTAAGTGAAGAATCAGACACCATTGAAGAAGTGTATGAACCTTTTTTAATACAAGAAGGATTTCTGATGCGCACCCCCCGAGGGCGACAGGCCACGGAACGGGCTTATCAACATCTGGGCAAAAAATTGCCAAAAGACGGGGTGCAAAGTTCATTGTTTTA
The DNA here is from genome assembly GCA_964200925.1 of Candidatus Latescibacterota bacterium. Lineage (GTDB taxonomy): Bacteria > Latescibacterota > UBA2968 > UBA2968 > UBA2968 > CAXNEV01. The sequence goes on from CAXNEV010000039.1 coordinate 2,447, forward strand.
AAAAGGCGGAGACGTGAGACTGGTTCCCAACCCCACCAATCTCCAGCCTCAACAATAGATTTGAAGTTTTGGGACTTAAATTTATGCTGGTTTTGGGCATTGAAACGTCCACACCTATTTGCAGTGTGGCGCTGTCGGATGACAAACATGTGATGGTACACTACGCCCTGGATAAAGGTGTGCATCATTCCGAGTGCCTGTTGTTGATGGTTCAGCAGGTGCTGTTTGATGCCGGGGCTGGATTTGGTGATATAGATGGCATTGCGGTGGCCTCTGGGCCGGGGTCTTTTACCGGGTTGCGCATTGGCATGGGCACGGCCAAAGGTTTGTGCATGGCCACAAACAAACCACTGGTGTGTGTGCCTACGCTATCCGGAATGGCCCTGAAGTCGGGTATTGAAGGGCTTCCAATTTGTGCGATGCTGGATGCCAGAAGAAACGAAGTATATGCGGGCGTTTATGATATGATCGACGGTTTTTCTGTTGAGCGGATGGCAGACCGCGCTGGGATGCTGGCCGAATGGATGGAAATTTTGCCCCGCCCGGTGGTTTTGACCGGAGAAGGGGCCTGGGTTTATCGCCAACAACTGGTTGATGGGTTGGGGCATGATGCGCTGTTTGCCTCCCGGTTATTGGGGCGGCCCGATGGGGGGGCCATTGCATTGATAGGGGCCAACCGGGTGGTTAGAGGTATGGTTGATGATGTGGATGTCGCTGAGCCGAAATATTTGCGGCGTTCGCAGGCCGAGCGGGTGCGCGAAGCCCGTTTGGAAAAGATCGGAGAGGGCAAAGATGGATGAGCCTGTTTGCCTTGTGCCGATGTTGGAATGCCATCTGGATGAGATGACAACCATTGAGGCTGTATCTTTTTCACATCCGTGGAAACGGTGCGACTTTCAACTGGCATTGTCTCGGCCCAACAGTTTGTGCAAGGTGATCAAGATCGGTGCAAAAGCTATCGGATATATCGTGGGATTTAGAATTGGGCACGAATTTCACCTGGCCGATTTTGCCATAGCCCCAGCGCATCGGCGGTGTGGGTTTGGGCATCAGGCGTTGGTGTGTTTGTTTGCCGATTTCACTGTGGATATCCATGTGGTCACACTTGAGGTGCGCATGTCGAACACTGCGGCTATTTCGCTGTATAAAACCCTGGGTTTTCAAACCATGGCGATTCACCGGGCCTATTATAACCATCCAGAAGAAGATGCTCTGGTGATGGTCAAAACGCTGTGTGGCTCTTTTTCTGAATGGGTTTTGCAAGCGAGTTCTCAGGTGATGAAAACCCATGAAAATGCTTGACAGTTAGATAGATAAGGCATCGTTCTGTGTGTGTTGGAAAATCCCGCGATGGTTCGGGAGAAAACCGGGTGACTATTTTTGGGTCAGGTAATTGGACAGGCACGCGCCATGGGGGTGTTGCAAAAGCTGGTGAAGCAGGATCGCATCCCGCATGCGATGTTGTTTTTTGGCCCTGAAGGTGCAGGTGCGAGTGCGGCAGCTATTGTTTTTGCGCGTGTGTTACACTGTGAAGCAGGTGGTGAATGGCCATGTGAAACGTGCGGCAGTTGTCGCAAAACCAGCATGCTGAACCATCCCGATTTTGTGGCATTGTTTCCGTTTTCCAAGAGCACGAAAGACGATGCGATTCGGGCTGCGCTGTTGCAGGTTATTGCAGATCCTTACGGATATGATTTGCCAGACGATCATACAACGCTTTCGGTTGATCAGATTCGCGGATTGCAACGGCAGTTTACCTATGGTTCTTTTCAGGGCAAATGGCGCACGGCCATCATTTTGCACGCCGATCACATGCGGCCAGAAGCAGCCAATGCACTTTTAAAAACGCTGGAAGAGCCGCTGCCTCAATCATTGATTATTTTAACGGCTTCACATCCAGAATCTTTGTTGCCGACCCTCATTTCTCGATGCCAGTGTTTAAAGTTTCCCGCTCTGCCCCCCCAGATCATTGGCGATGCGTTGGTATCTGTTCGGGGCCTTGAAAAAGAAATAGCAGAAGTTATCGGGCGCATGTGCGGGGGCAGTTTTCGGCGGGCATTGGGGATGATGGGCGGGAATATGGGCGTTGTGTTAGACCGTGCCTTTCGATTTTTAGAGGCATTGATCTGGGGCTCTGATGGGCGCACCTATGAAGCCATTGAGCAATTGGCCGCAGAGCGTCAGGATGTGATGGCGATGCTCAATGGGGCTGAAATTTGGCTTCGCGATGCATTGTTGTTTTGCGGGGGCCGGTGCGATCAGGTTGTCAATATTCATCGTTTGCAAGATGTTGAGCGCCTATCCGAAGTGTTTGATGTGATGCAATTGACAGAAATTGCCAAAAAGATAGAATCGCTGCGCGACATGAATGTGCGCAATGTTAATTTACACTTGGGATTGGTGTCGCTGTGGCGGCAGGTGCATGCATGCGCCAATTCCACATAGCAGATGGATGTGTGTTGCAATGAGCACTTTTTATATGACAACGCCGATTTATTATGTCAATGATGAACCTCACATTGGCCATGCTTATACCACAATTATAGCCGATGTGTTGTCGCGTTATCATCGGTTGATTGGGGATAAGGTGCTGTTTGTGACCGGCACTGACGAGCATGGCCAAAAAGTGGATCAGGCGGCCAAAAAGCGCGGATTAGATCCACAAGCACATGCCGATGAGATGGTGCTGCGGTTTCAGGCTTTGTGGAAAACGCTGAATATTTCAAACGACGATTTTATTCGGACCACCGAAGATCGGCACAAACAGGTGGTTTGCAAAATTTTGCAACAGCTATACGATGCGGGTGAAATTTATGCCGATGATTACGAAGGGTGGTATTGTGTGCCCGATGAGCGGTTCTGGACAGAAAAGGACTTGCTAGATGGCAACTGCCCAGAATGTGGCCGGCCTGTGGTGAAGATTTCAGAAAAGAATTATTTTTTTCGCATGAGCAAATACCAGGATTGGTTGATTGAACACATTGAAGCCCATCCCCATTTTATTCGACCGGAAACCCGGCGCAATGAAATTTTGGGTTTTTTGCGGCAACCTCTGGGAGATTTGTGCATTTCCAGGCCCAAATCGCGCATGTCGTGGGGGATTTCATTGCCGTTTGATGGGGATTATGTGTGTTATGTGTGGTTTGATGCGTTGATCAATTACATTACGGCACCGGGTTATTTAACAGATGATGCGCAATTTTCTCTCTGGTGGCCCGCGTCGTGCCACTTGATTGGCAAAGACATTTTGACCACGCACTGTGTGTATTGGCCCACCATGCTGAAGGCCATGGGCTTGGGCATGCCCGATACCATATTGGGACACGGCTGGTGGTTGGTGGATGAAGCCAAAATGAGCAAATCGCGGGGCAACACGGTTAAGCCGTTAACGCTGGCCCAAAAATACGGGGTGGATGCGTTTCGCTATTTTCTGGTCAGAGAAATGACATTGGGGCAAGACAGCAATTTTAGTGAGCTGGCATTTGTGCAGCGGTATAATACCGAACTGGCCAATGAACTGGGCAATTTGCTGAACCGTTCGGTGGTGATGGCCAAACGGTATCTGGATGGTGTGGTGCCGCAGGTGGACAAAAATGATCTGGCACTGGATGTGTTAAAACAACAATCGGCACAAACCCTGCACGCTGTGAACCGGGCGATTGATGGGTTGAATCCCAATGCGGTTTTGGATGCGATCTGGCACTTGGTGCGCGAAGCCAATCGATTTGCCGAAGTACAGGCACCCTGGCATCTGGCAAAAGATATAGAAAAACGAGCGACTCTGGAAGTAACCATTTATGGGTTGTTGGAAACCATGCGACAACTTGCCGTATTATTGTTTCCGGTGATTCCTGAAAAAGCACAGGAGATATGGACACAGGTGGGTGCTATTGGAACACCGGCATCTGTGACATTGACTGATTTAAACACATGGGGCGGGTTGGCGGCCGGGTTACTGGTGCAGCCCAAAGACCCGGTATTTCCGCGTATTGAGGAGGTTATATTGGCCGAAGAAAAGCCGGTTCCAACAGAGACCAAAGAAGAGGTCAAACAGGATTTGATTTCCTTTGGAGAGTTTCAAAAGCTCAAATTGCGCGTGGCCCGCATTGAAGCAGCCGAGGCCATTTCGGGGGCGACCAAACTGTTAAAATTGCAAATCAGTTTGGGAAGTGAAAAACGGCAAATTGTGGCGGGGATTGCCCAGCATTATGCACCCGAAGCTCTGGTTGGCAAGCAGATTGTGGTGGTGGCCAATTTAGAACCCGCGACCATTCGCGGTGTACAATCACAGGGCATGTTGTTGGCGGCTTCGGATGGCAGTGGGCTGGCTTTGGTCACACCCGATGGAACGGTGTCTGATGGCGCTGTGGTCAGGTGAAAGAAGGAAAAAGTGAAAAGGTAAAAAAAAAGCGATACAGAGTACAAAAGGGACGACTCGTCGAGTCGCCCGAACATTGAAAAGTCAGGATGGTTTATGCTGGTTGATACGCATGCCCATTTGTCGTTTCCACAATTTCAGACGGATTTGCCCGATGTGCTGATGCGGGCGCAGCAGGCCGGTGTGACAAAGATTGTGGCGGTGGGAACACACTTGTTATCCAGTCGTGCATCGATTGCACTATCTGAACAGAAAGGGCATGTGTGGGCCTCTGCCGGGTTTCATCCGGCAGAGTCACAGCAGGTGGATGATGCCTCGTTAAAAGATCTGGCGGGGCTGCTTTTGCATGCCAAAGTGGTTGCCGTAGGGGAAACGGGTTTGGATTTTTTTCGCGACTATGCCCCTTGTGGTGTTCAGGAAAATGCTTTTCGGGCGCATATCCGGTTGGCAAAAGAGGTCGGGTTGCCGTTGATTATTCACAGTCGGGCGGCTGAAGATCGGGTGATAGAAGTTTTAAAAGAAGAAAAAGCCTCAGAAGTGGGCGGGGTGTTGCATTGTTTTGGGGGCGATGCGGATCAGGCAAAACAAGCTGTGGATTTAAATTTTCACATCGGATTTGGCGGTATTGTGACGTATAAAAATTCGGGCGCTCTGCCGGTGGTTTTGTCTGTACCTGCGGATCGGCTGTTGCTGGAAACAGATTGTCCTTTTTTATCTCCGGTTCCCAAACGCGGCAAACGCAATGAGCCGGCTTATGTGCGGTATGTGGCCGAGTTTTTGTCGAAGGCCCATGGTCTGGATTTTGACATGTTGTGTCGGCAAACAACGGATAATGCCATGGCTTTGTTTGGGTTGTCTGAAGGTGTCGCGTGAAGGCCAAAAAATCGCTTGGGCAGCATTTTTTAAACCACGGGCCATCCATCCAGCACATTGTGGATGCGGCTGGCATTGGTGCCAAGGATCTGGTTGTTGAAATAGGGCCAGGTCATGGGGTTCTCACCGGGTTGTTGCTGGAACGCGCCGGGCGTGTGATTGCCATTGAAATAGATGACAATTTGTGTGGAAAATTGGCAGAGCGATTTGCCCATGTTGGGCATTTTCAATTGATTCACCGCGATGTGCAACAGGTTGATCTTGCGACTCTGGTGCATGAATCGGGTTGTAGGCGTGCCATTTTGGTGGGCAATTTGCCTTATTTTATCACCGGGATTTTGCTTCGGCAAATCACCGATGCACGCCATGCCTGGTTGCGTGCGGTGATTATGGTACAGCGCGAAGTGGCCCAGCGCATGGTTGCCCTGCCCGGTTGTAAAGATTACGGCGTGTTATCGGCTGTCATACAGGTGCGCTGTATTCCCCGGCGGTTATTCGATTTGCCTCCCGATGCCTTTTCTCCGCCGCCCAAAGTGCATTCTTCGGTATTAAGTCTGGATTTTGAGACGCCATCGCCTTATCATCTTGAAAATGAAGCACAGTTTTTACAGGTGGTTCGCACGGCTTTTCAGCAGCGTCGCAAGATGTTGCACAACACTTTGCGCCCCCTAATTCTCCAAAAAGGAACCGATTTCCAGATGGTTTTTGAAGCGGCGGAAGTGGATGGGAACCTGCGTCCGGAGGCTGTATCGATAGAAAAATTTGAGCGCATTTGCCGGGTTTTGAGCACCTGCAAATGATGGACAAAAGGAGTATTTGGATTGGCCGAATCCATTTTGGAACGTCGTGTTGAACCCCGATGGGTTTTTGGTGATCGCCTGGATATTTATCAATTAGAGCGGGCCAAACATCTTTTGAACATTCCCACGGTTATGGCCAAAATTTTGATCAACCGGGGAATTGCCGATGTTGAGACCGCGCGAAATTTTCTCTATCCTTCTTTGCACCACCTGATTGATCCTTTTCGCCTGACCGATATGGATTGCGCTGTGGATCGCATTTGGGCTGCGATTTTGTCTGGCGAAAAAATTATGGTACATGGCGATTATGATGTGGATGGGGTTACCGGCACGGCCTTGCTGGTTCGAACGCTTTCGGCACTGGGTGCGGATGTTGAATTTTATATTCCACACCGATTGGAAGATGGGTATGGCATTTCTGTGCAGGGAATTGGCATGGGGGTGGCGCGGGGGGTTAAATTGCTGGTGTCGGTCGATTGTGGCATTACGGCACTTGCCGAAACCGAATATGCCAAATCACAAGGTATGGATGTGATCATCACCGACCACCACCAGCCGGGTGTTTTGCCAAAAGCGCTGGCGGTCATTAATCCCAAACGCACCGATTGTGGTTATCCATTTAAAGAGTTGCCCGGTGTTGCGCTGGCTTTTAAACTGGCCGAAGCCGTCTATCGGCGCAAAGGGCGTGATCTGACAACGGTTTATGAAAATTTGGATCTGGTGGCCATGGGGTGTGCCGCAGACATTGTGCCGTTGATTGAAGAAAATCGCGTGTTGGTAACATACGATTTGGGGCATTTGCAGCGCACCAGAAATTTGGGGTTAAAAGCGCTGCTCAAACATTTAAAACTGTGGGGCCGCCCACTGGGTACTGGCCAATTGATCTTTGTGCTGGCACCGCGCATTAATGCTTTGGGGCGCATGGGCAGTGCCATTGAAGCGGTCACGTTATTGACAACCAGCGATGAGGAAGAATCCCAGCGCATTGCCCAGTTGCTGGAAACACAAAATTTGAAACGTCGGCAAATTGACGATCAGATGTTGAAAGAAGCACTGGTGCAAGTGGAAACACAAGTGAACCCCGATGTGGATCGGGCTGTGGTGCTCTCATCAGATGCATGGCATCCGGGTGTGATTGGCATTGTGGCCACGCGCATTGCAGAAAAAGTGCATTTGCCCACCGTATTGATTTCGCGCGATGGAACAAACAGCAAAGGTTCGGCGCGCAGCATTCCGGGGTTTGATCTTTACCAGGCATTAATGCGTTGTCGAGAGCATTTGATTTCTTTTGGGGGGCACAAATACGCCGCTGGTTTGAGCATCGATGCGTTGCGCATCGATGCTTTTCGAGAAATAGTTCTCCAGGTTGCCGCCGAGATGGTTCAAAAAGAAGATTTGATTCCGCGCATTTATATTGAAGGCGAGTTGTCGCTGGATCAAATTGATATGCGGTTGGTTTCCGTTCTCAAGCGGTTTGCTCCATTTGGCGCACAAAATGCACGGCCTGTCATGGTTTCGCGCAATGTGGAGGTGGTGGGGGCTCCGATGCTTGTTGGCAGCAATCATTTGCGGTTTAAGGCAAGACAAAATGGCCGCGTGTTTGATTGTATCGGGTTTAATCTGGGTCATTTGATTTATCGCCTGACTCCAGGCGAAGCAAATTTGGATATGGCTTATGTGATTGAAGAAAATGAATGGCGCGGACGGAAGGAGATACAGCTTCGCGTGAAAGATTTGCGGTAAAATATAGATATTCAGATAAAGATTTGAAATAAGTGAAAATCTGACGATGAACCTGAAACCACGTTGGAACCTTGGAACGTTGAACGTTAATATCTTGTGCGACTGCAAGTCTGGTGGGGTGGAACGTGCAAACGTTTAAACGCATTTTCAACCATCGTCTATTGTCTATCATCGAAAATTCAAATTTATTACCTGAAATGCTATAAAATTTTAATTCTTTCTTGAGAGGAAACCCAATGCCTATTCCAAAGTCAGATAAAATCTGGTTTAACGGAAAACTGGTGAACTGGAATGATGCACAAATTCATGTGTTGTCTCATGTCGTGCATTATGGGTCGAGTATTTTTGAAGGCATGCGGTGTTATGACACAAATAAAGGGCCCGCTTGTTTTCGGTTGCAAGACCATGTGAATCGGCTGTTTGATTCTGCAAAAATTTATCGCATGGACATTCCTTTTGGCCGCAAAGAGCTGGAAAAGGCCATTCTGGACACCATCAAGGTGAACAACCTGAAGGCCTGTTATGTGCGCCCTATCGCTTTTCGCGGTTATGGCGAGCTGGGGGTAAATCCCAAAACATGCCCGGTTGATATGGTGGTGGCTGTGTGGGAGTGGGGCAAATATCTGGGGCCGGAAGCGCTGGAAAAAGGGGTTTCTGTGCGGATATCATCGTGGCACCGGCCGGCGCCAAATACCATGCCATCGTTGGCCAAAGTGGGTGCCAATTATATGAACTCGCAGTTAATTAAAATGGAAGCCCTGGCCGATGGGTATGCAGAAGGCATTGCGCTGGATGTGCAGGGGTATGTGAGCGAGGGCAGCGGCGAGAATATTTTTATGGTGAAAAACGGGTCGATCTATACCCCGTCAACGGGTTCGTCTATTTTGCCGGGCATTACGCGGCATTCGGTGATGACGTTAGCGGAAGATCTGGGTTATTCGGTAACATCGCGGCCTATTCCGCGCGAGTCTTTGTACATTGCCGATGAGGTGTTTTTTACCGGCAGTGCCGCAGAGATTACACCGATTGCCGAAATTGATCATATCAAAATTGGCCAGGGTTCTCGCGGCGATGTGACCAAGTCGTTGCAGGATGCATTTTTTGATCTGATCGAAGGTCGTGCAGAAGACAAATTCGGATGGTTGACGTATGTTGAATAGCGGGGTTTTGGTATGGATGATTTGATGGCGGGCAAAAAAATTGCGGTGATTGGCGCGGGCAATATGGGTGGGGCGCTGATGACGGGCTGGATCCGTTCCGGGCATATAAAACCCGAACAAATCACAGCGGTAGATCCTGTGGTTGCTTTGCTGGACATGCGCAAACAGGAGCTTGGGGTTTGTGTGTCAACGGATGCGCGGGCAGTGATTGAGAAACAAGATGTGGTGGTCTTAGGTGTGAAACCACAAGTGTGGCCTGCTGTTGTGTCTGGTTTTAAAGATTTGTTACACCCCAACCAACTGGTGATGTCGATTATGGCAGGGGTTCGCATTGCGGCCTTGGAACAGGCATTGGGCAATGTGCCGGTGGTGCGGGTGATGCCCAATATTTTGGCGCAGGTGTGTGCTGCTGGTTCGGGGGTTTGTGCGGGAAGTAAGGTAAAAAAAGAGCAGTTGGAATTGGCGCTTGGGCTGTTAAATGCCGTTGGTGTGGCCGTGGTGGTAAGTGAAAAGCAGATGGATGCCGTGACAGGGCTTGCCGGCAGTGGGCCTGCTTATGTGTATGCGATGATTGATGCGTTTGCTGATGGGGGCGTACGCGCCGGACTGAGCAAAGATGTGGCTTTGGCCCTGTCCGTGCAGACGGTGTTGGGGGCTGCAAAAATGGTTGCCGAAAGCGGTGAGCATCCGGCGGTATTAAAAGATCGCGTGACATCGGCTGGCGGCACCACCATTGCCGGGCTGCACGCTCTGGAACAGGGGGGTTTTCGCGCGGCTTTAATGGATGCGGTGTTGGCGGCGGCTTGTCGGTCTGAAGAGTTGGGAAGGCAATAATGATTGCAATCGTGAATTATGGGATGGGAAATTTGCGCAGTGTGCAAAAGGCCTTTGAATTTGTCGGTGCACAGGCCGTGATTACGGATCGGGCGGCAGATATTGAAAAAGCCGAACGTGTGGTATTGCCGGGTGTGGGCGCTTTTGGCGATGCGATGCGCAATTTAAAACGGGCAGAATTGATCGATCCCATTGTGAAAGCCATTTCAGAAGGCCGCCCCTTTTTGGGCATTTGTTTGGGGTTGCAGTTGATGTTTACAGAAAGTGAAGAAATGGGACGCCATCGCGGGCTGGATGTGCTGGCCGGGCAGGTGCGGAAATTTCCAGACGGAGAGCGCATTCCCCAAATCGGTTGGAATCAGATTCACATTTGCCATGACACCCCTTTGCTTGCCGGGGTGCCCGATGGGGCTTATTTTTATTTTGTGCATTCTTTTTATGTTGTCCCCGATCGGTGTTCAGACGCTGTGGCGACCACAGATTATGGCATTGATTACGTGTCAATTGCCGGGCAAGGCCGGGCTTTTGGGGTGCAGTTTCACCCTGAAAAAAGTCAGGATGCCGGGTTGAAAATTTTGAAAAATTTTGCGGAGATTGTGTAAAATAGTTAATTGCATGCTGACTGATTTTAAAATTTATCACTTTTTCTGATTGGTTAAATGATGCTGGCTAAACGCATTATTCCATGTCTGGACGTCAAAAATGGTCGCAACGTGCGGGGCGTTAAATTTTCGGCCGATCTGGATGCGGGCGATCCCATTGAACTGGCGCGGCGATATGATGAAGAAGGTGCCGATGAACTGGTTTTTTACGACATTACCGCATCGGCAGAAAAACGGCAGATTGTGGGAGAATTGGTGCGGCGCGTTTCGGAAGTGGTATTTATTCCCTTTACAGTGGGTGGCGGTGTGCGCACTTTTGAAGACATTCGAACCATTATTGAGGGTGGGGCCGAAAAAGCATCGATTAATTCGGCTGCTGTGCATCATCCAGAAATCATCACACAGGGGGCCGAAAGTTTTGGGTCTCAGGCTATTGTGGGGTCCATTGATGCCATTCGACGAATAGATCCAGAAAACCCAAATGTGTTGCACTGGGAAGTGGTGATCAATGGCGGGCGCACGGCAACCGGAAAAGATGCGCTTTGCTGGGCCGAAGAACTGGTGGATCGCGGGGCTGGAGAGCTGGTTTTAAACAGCATAGATGCCGACGGCACCAAAAGTGGATATGATATTGAATTGAACAGGGCTGTGGCCCAACGCGTGGATGTGCCCATTGTGGCTTCCGGTGGTGCAGGAGGGCCAGAAGACATGTATCGCGTGTTGTCAGAAGGTCAGGCAAGTGCGGCTCTGGCAGCGTCTATTTTTCACTATGGGCAATACAGCATTCCCGATGTGAAAGCCTATTTGGCGCAACGCGGGGTGCCGGTGCGGCCCAGGATAACGATTGCATTATGAAGGTGGAATACAGGCAAATTATTCAGAAGTATGTAATGGGACAAAAAAGGACAGTGGGAATGCCATGAGTGGGGTGGATCAGGCAGGGGATCGCAAGGCGCATTTTGACCATGTGCGCCGGGTGGTGGTGAAACTGGGCACGCGCGTGGTGACGGTGCGCGATCATGAATTGAATGTGCCGTTGATTGAGCGGTTGGCAACCGATGTGGCGCAGTTGCGGCAAATGGGCATTCAAACA
>CAXNEV010000040.1:0-13864 GCA_964200925.1 Candidatus Latescibacterota bacterium
AAGCTTTAAGATTGGCGATATGGTGAAGATTCAGGCGAATGTTCAGAATTTCAATGCCGCCAAAGCCAGAGTGGCCATTTACCAAGTCGATCGTTTGGACGCTCCTGATAGCGTGCTGTATGTAAAAGATTTCGACGCTGCGACCATCGTTGCGGCTGCGGCAGGTGTTCGGGATTCCTTTACATTGACAGCTGGTCAATTTAAAGCTGTTACAGGCGCATTAGCTGCAGGGAAAGCTCATTCTACAGGTAATTTGCGTGCAAAGGTTGTCGGCTTTTTGGTTGACAATGCAGGCAACACAAGTTTGAGCAATGTGGCTCCCGGTGTTGCTGGTGCTCTTTCGCCAGACGTCACCCATGTCTTTGATACAACGGCACCCACCATCACGCTGACTTATCCCGACAGCACAGGCCGTCGGTTTACAGGCTTGAAAGACACAACCCTGGCGATACGTTTGAATGATGGTTCTATGGCCGGCACCAGCTATGCCTTGAATCCCTTGAAATTCAAAGTGAGTGAAGGCGTAACGGTGCGCTGGGCCATAGTTGGTACAGACACAGCCAAATTTGCCGGTACTGACTCTCTTGTAGATATCACCTATACAACGGTTGAGAAATTTTCTGCATCTCGCGGTCAGGCCGCTGGCAAAGCTATTGATTTGAGCGTGGTCGTGACAGATAGTGTGGGCAACAAAGCCACAAAATCTGTTACAGGCGTCATTCACGATCAGGTTAGACCCATTGTCAGCAGCCTGTTCCCATCATCGGCCGCTTTGGTACCTGACAAGAAGATCAATAACCAGACACGTCACCCCATATTCCGCATCAGCGAAGTTGCCGATACGATTTCGGTGCGTTACGTGCAGGTTGGAACCACACCACCCAAAGCCGTCACTCAAAACGTCAGCAGTGCAAAGTTGACAGTTGTGAATGAAGACATTGCGGTGACAGTGAATGATTCATTGCTCGATAAAGAAAAATTCTCGCTCCAGGTCTTTATCCGCGACCTGGCGAAAAACGTCAATGTTACAGCAATTGATACCTTGACCTTTGAAAAAGCTTTCAACAATCCAGTCGCAGACTCATTCAAAGTTGTTGTGAATGAAGATTCTGTGCTGGCTGGTCAGGCAATGAAGTTGACGATTACCGCCATTGACAGCAAATTGACCCGTGCCGCTGGTGCGGTTCGCACAGCTGTCACTTATAACAAACGCGGCGTTCTGGTTCGTTTGGTTGCCGGCACACAAGACCTCAGCACGGTTTCATTCTGGGGGCCGGGTGTAACGGATAACAAAAACGGCACCGTCAACCTCGATGCAGAAAACTGGGTTATCGGTGAACGCAGTTTGTGGGTGAAGTCCAATCTAACTATCGATAACTTCACCGCTGCTGTTGAAGATACCAGCACCACGATTGTTGATGGCAATGCCACAAAAGTTGTCAACTTTAAGGGCAATCTGGACAAATTGTGGGTTGATGCCGCTGACTTGCGCCAGTTTATTGTAACTGCGTGGGAAGGCGATAAAGCAGCAACAACTGTTCAGGGTGACTTTAAGGTTAATGTGAAACCGGCCGACTCGTGGGGTAACCCCTCACTGAAGCTCTTCTCTGGTGGTAGTTTTATTGCTAACCCACCGGTTGGTGCCGACTCATTGAAATTGTTGGATACCCGTTTAACTGCAAAGGCAAACGGTCAAAACATTATTAATGAGATTCTGGTCGAATTCAGCGCAAATCATGGCGATGCCTGGTTGCCAAGTGGACCGCAATCTGTGGGTCTGGCTGGTAACACCTTTACAGCCATTGCACCCGATCGCGCAGGTTCAGATCTGATTATTAGTGTGCGTCCGACCAATGTCGATGCCGATAGCATCAATGACAGCAAATACTTGCAGGCAAAAGGTTCTATGACGGTGGCCTTTTCACCTGTAGGTAGTGCTCCCACAACGCCGACAGGCGGTGCTCCGGCAAAACTGAAGAATCTGCTGGTTCAAGATTATTTGGGTGCCGACGGCAAGGGTGATCAGGGCTTCTACGTGATGGTCAATTTCCCGAAATCAGCCGATCATGGTGCTGTTTCGCAATATCGTCTGTATCGCGAATTGAATGTGAATACGGGTGTTGATGCCAATGGCAATGTTGTTGTGATCACCCCGGCTGTGAAGAAGTGGGTTCCCTGGACAGCAATCGACGCCGTTCCCTCAACGGAACCGGTGGTTCGTGCAGTTGTTCCGGTGACCGACAATGTGGCCACACGCTGGGCAATTGCCTCTGAAGGTGGCGGTCAATCTTCCGAAGCGGTTGCGGCTGGCAAGCGTGTATTCACGAAGGAAAGTGTACAACAAATGGCTCAGTTCTTCGGCGTCGATCCCAATCGGATTGTCAGCCCCGAAGCCCTTGGCCAGATGATTGTGCCTTCCGCTGATTATGTAAAATCCATTCTGGGTGACCAGACGAATATGATTTTTGCGGCGCTCGACCCAGATGTGACCAGCTTGCTGGGCACAAATGCCGTTCCCACGAGCATCCGCACGCAGGGTGGTGCAATTGTAACGTCTGAGTTGACCGCAGCAGAAAGTGCCGTGGCCGCCAAAGACAACATCGCACCTGTTGCAGTAACCAACACCAAGATTAGTGGCAGCGCGATTACCTGGACTGCTTCAACAAGCGATCATATTGTTGGGCATATCAATTATCGCGGTTTTGCCATCCCAATTGATGGTGTGACAAAGTATGAAGTGATGGGTGGTGCCAGCGAAACCGGCACGTTTACACTCATCGGAACAATTGCCGGCGGAACGACCAGCTTTACCGGTCAAAACCTGCCGAGTTTTATCCGCGTAGATGCACTGGATCTCGACAACCGCGCAGTTGGCGCAGTAGTTACCGGGGTTGTTGGGCGCCAGAAATTTAAGGATAGCGCAGGGCAAGCAGTTTATATCATTGCCATCAAAGGTAGCACACCATTGGTTCAGGACTTTGAAGACTTCATTGCATTTGCAGGCGCATTTAACGCCGTCAAAGGTGCTGCAAACTTCAATATCCAGGCCGATACTAATGATGATGGCACGGTCAACTTCGCAGACTTTATTGCCTTTGCCAGCACCTTTAACAAGACTGCTGTTGGCCCAGCCACAAAGCCCGTGATTCAAACCCCTGGTGTGAATGAGAATTCTGAATTCTCACTCAGCCTGGGCAGCGATCGCGTGCTGGCCGGTCAAACAGTAACCGTTAATGTGTCGTTGGCCAATGTGCAGGCCTTGATGGGTTATGGATTTGTGTTGAATTACGATGCCGATAAGTTCGAATTCGTCGGCGCAACGCCAGCCTCTCAAGATCTGTTGAAGTCAACGGGTGGCGAAACCCCCTTGTTCTCTTCCTGGAGCGAAAATGGCAAAGTATCTGTTGCCAATGCCGTGATTGATGGTTCTGCCATCAGTGGCGGTGGGGAAATCGTCAGCTTGACATTCAAAGTTTTGCGTGAGTTTGAAGATCAGGCCCGGTTTGAAATTGCTGATGGGCTCGTGTTTGATCCTCAGCAGTTGTCCAACCCCGCTGTGGTTGCCGGTGTGCTCGAACTTCAAAGCACACCAACAGAGTTTGCACTGCTCCAGAACTTCCCGAACCCCTTCAACCCGGAAACAACGATTTCTTACAATCTGGCCGAATCTGGCGACGTAAGCTTGCAGATTTACAACGTCGTTGGTCAGGTTGTTCGCACCCTGGTGGCCGAACGGCAGTCTGCTGGTCGTTATCAGGTTCGTTGGAACGGAACGGATGATCGCGGGGTACCGGTATCGAGTGGAATTTATTTCTACCAGATTACAACCGGGAAGAATCAAGATGTGCGGAAGCTGATGCTGCTCAAGTAATCCGCCACTGTGTATGGGAGTCCCATTGCGGGACTCCCATACCTTTGGAACTTACATTATTTTAAAATTATTTACCCATCGGATTGGTCAGCAGACTTCAGTTAGAGGAGAGTGTAATGTTTCTTAAAAAAGGTTTGTTAATCGTCGCAGCTTTGATGCTGGTGTATGCAAATTCCGCATACGCCGGGTCAAATGCAGCGGCTGTTTCGTCTCTCGACCTCGTAGGTTCGGGAACTGTCACTGGAAATGGAACGAATGATAAGGTTGTTACAGGTACCGTTTCTGGACCGGCAGGGACAAAAATTACGGTGGAAGTATTTGCAACGGGTTTGGCCGCTGGTTTAACAGGTGCAAATGTCACTTTTGCAATTGACAAAACCCTGTTGAAGATTTCGACTGGCGGTGTTACGGCGCCCAGCACATTTCCACTGGTTCTGCCCAGCACCGATACAACAGCAACTGTGGGCGCATTTGCCGCCGGGTTGCCCCCCAATGGTCTTTTGATGACGGTAGTTTTTGAAACACTTGCAAGTGTCACAGGAAAAGAATTTACCATTGGTGTGCGAGTTGTTGAAGTGGCTGTTAGCCCAACAGATACCGACAAGCTGACAGCGGGGTTGATCAGCTTTAATGCAACACCCAAAGTTACGACAAATAAAACCATCGCGGTGATTCCGCGCGGTGGTCAGGCAACAGCGACAGTAACAGCCAGTAACTTTGCCGCAGGGGCCACAGTTACTTTTAATGTGACCAAAACAGGCAGTGCCACCATTACCCAAGCAACCGCTGGCAATGTGTTGACGCTGACAGCGAGTGGCACAGGTGCCGCAACGGTGACGGTAACGGCAACCTCTGGCACCACAACAACAGCGGCTGTTACCATTCAGTTTGACGAGCAAGTGCCCGTTGAATTGGCGGCTTTTGGTGGTGAACTGGTTGAAAATCGGGTGGTGTTGAATTGGACAACTGCTTCTCAGACCAACAATGCTGGTTTCCGCATTTTGCGCAGCACAGATCAAGCAACCTATGAAATTGTAAGCGATGTCATCGCAGGTGCCGGTACTACGGATGCCTTGATGAATTACAGTTTCAACGATGCTGGTTTGCCTTCTGCCGAACAGGTTTTTTATGTTCTCGAACAAATTGATCTGGATGGCACGATTCATCGTTCGAATCCAATCGAAGTGATTTTGGGTGCACGGTTTGTTCTGCCCACAGAATTTGCTTCGGCTGTGTTTCCGAACCCGTTCAACCCAAGCACGACCATTTCATATGACCTGCCTGCTGAATCTCAGGTGTCGATTGTGATTTACGATGCCATTGGTCAAGAAGTGCGTCAGTTGGTGAATAAATCGCATGCTGCTGGTCGTTATAGCGTTCAGTGGGATGCAAAAGATCAGATTGGCCGCAGCGTGGGTAGCGGTGTTTATATTGCAAAAATTAAGGCTGGTACGTTTAACAGCACGCAGAAAATGCTGTTGCTGAAGTAACGTTGATTTTACAATAATTTAAAAAGCCATCAGACACTTGTCTGATGGCTTTTTTTATCTTCATTGACATCAGTTTTTTGGCCATTTATATTGATCGGGTTAAAAAAACGGAGAAACGCTGAAATAGTGAGTTTACAAGACAAGGAGATGGGGTATGAAGAAGGTGCGGATTGGTTTGATTGGCTGTGGTGGCAATATGAGCGGCCATTTAAAGCGGTTGATGGAAATGGCGGATGTTGAAATTGTGGCGCTAACAGATCCGAATGAAGAAAGTTTCAAGCGATTGTTTTCTCGTGTGCCCGAGGCTGAAAAATTGCCGCGTTTTACAAATCACAAAGATATGCTTGCTCAGGTGCAAAATATGGATGCCGTCGAGATATCCACGCCACATACTTTGCATTTTGAACAGATCATGGACAGTCTGGATCGAGGCTTGCATGTTTTAACTGAAAAACCAATGGTATGCTCGGTGGATCATGCGATTCAGGTGATGGAAAAATCGAAGGCGGTGGAAAAGATTTTGATGGTGTCTTACCAAAGGCACTTTTCACCAGCCTTCCGGTTTATTAGAAATCAAATTAAGGCTGGGGAAATTGGCGAGGTGCAATTTATCAATGCACTTCAGGATCAACACTGGTATAAAAGCCAAATGGGGAAATGGCGACAGGTTCATGCCCTTTCCGGTGGAGGACAGCTCAATGATTCGGGCAGTCATTTGCTGGATATTATTCTCTGGATGATTGATGAAGCCCCACAAACAGTTACGGCATTTATGGATTATCTGGATACGGAAGTAGATATCAACTCAGCATTGTCAATCAAGTTTGCAAATGGGGCATTGGCCAATTTTTCGGTTGTTGGCACAGGGCCGGGCCCTGGCATGTGGGAAGATATCACCATTTGGGGAACAAAAGGGGCTATTTACTCCAGAAATGGCAAAGTAACATGCAAATACGGGGGCAATGCTCCTGTAGAAATCGCCGATTTGCCCACGCGATTTGGAAGTCCGGATCAAAATTTTGTCGATGCCATTCTGGGCAGGGACGTCATTCAAGTGCCGCCAATATGTGGGTTGCGGGTGATTCAATTGACGGAAGCCGCATGGGAATCGGCAAAAAAAGGTGGGCGGCCCGTGCGTGTGAAAACAACAAGGGTAACGGGTTGACAGAGGGTGCCTGGGGCGGTATACTTTCTGTAGGTGGTTACTGAAAGGATCCATGCCATGCAAGTTCGATCCATTGAATTTCAAGAAAGTTTTGCACGCTTGCCTGTTGAACAATCCCGACAGATGCATGTTTTGCAAAAAGAGCCTGATCTGGCATCCGATCAAGTTGCACGCATGATCGATCAGGCACATTTATTGGATCAAAGTCGCCCGGTGCCAGCAGCACAGGTTGAAGGCATGATTATTCAATCGGAACACCAGAACGATGCTCAGACAGGACGCCAGAAACGCAAACGTGTTGCAGGAGACCCCCCCCATTCAGAACCACCTGCGCCCCCTCCTGATGGCCGTTCGGGAAAATATATAGATTTGATTGTTTAATATTCTCAGTGTGAAACATAAAAAGGCTGCCGCACTGCGGCAGCCTTTTTATTAACAAAGTTGGAGGTTTGTCCATGCGCGGTTTGAAGGGTTTATTTTTAGGTTGTTTGATGGCAGTTTTTGCCATTGCAAGTGCGACGGAAACATTTGGTGAACCAGTGACCCTTGAGTTGAAATATCCAATGGGTCGAAAGTTGCGGTACAAAAACAAATATGCCCTTGAATATTACAGCAATCGGGCAGAATTAATCATTATGAGTGCGGGTTCCATGCGGGTAAATGTGGATGGGGAATGGCGTTCTATTGAAGAAGTGATTGTTCCAGTGGCACTGCCTTCTGAAGAAGTGCCAGAAGGAACCATTGGCATACGAGCAACGATTAATAGTGGGGCAAGCCGGGCCATTTTTTTAGGAGAACGACAAACATACGAACAATATCCTTTTACGCTGGATTTGTTCAACGATCGCAGTTTTACCTGGCGCATCACGCCCGACATACGGGTTGGAAATTTTGAACCGGAATTTCCGGCTTTTAAAATAGATCGTTTGGATTTGATTACCGATCTTTATCAAATGTGGGTGCCCAACATGTTTCCAGTATTGCCTGACAAACCTGTATCACAGGGAGATTCTTGGACAGGCGAACACCGGTATGAACGTCCGTTTGCCAGTATGGTGATGGGGAAAAAAAAGGCATTGGTTGCATTTAAAAGCACATTTCATGTCAAAGAAATCAAAGATCGCAAAGACCGTGTGGAGATGACCATTACAGAAAATAGTGAAATTGAATATCAAGGATGGTTGGATGTGAGTGCAGCATCTATATATTATGGCGGCAAAGGAACCAGCGGGGGGCAGTGGGTCATTGATGTCACCAACGGCATTGTGTTGGAACACAAAATCCATCTGGACGTTGATAGACCAGAGATCATTAAGGCTGGCACAACCGAACCCTTGTCGGATGTTCATGCAGAAATCAAGATTGATATGGAGCGAAAGTTGGAAAAAATTGAAACAAAATGATGGGATTTATAGAATATATGGATTTATTGTCCAGTTGGCTTGACATCGCCATTGGGATATGCTAAACTTTGGAAGTTTCTATAAAGGTGATCTGACCACCTGCCCTCGCAGGTGGTCATTTGTTCCAGGTCGAACCGGTTTTCATGTTGGTCAAAGAACCATTGTGAGCCGTACATACACGTTGTTCAAGCGCATTGAAAGGGGTGAGCTGCCATTAACTCACAAGATTCGAATCGGCCGCGAAAATCACCAGAAGATTTTCTTCAAGATTATGTGGATATGCAGCATACATTTCAGTCGCTGTCGATCATAGACCAGATATTGATGTCTATGGATGAAAAAGATCGACGGCGGCCATTGCTGTATCAGCTTCGGCGGCAATTGCAGGAAGATGAGATTACTTTTGAAGAAGCGCGACGAACAATATTGGAATTGGAGAACGCGCTGGAAAAAGTAACGGCTCCGGCCAATCGCGTGGGAACCCTGCTCGAATCTCCTGAAAATGGTGTGGCCTATATCAGTGTGGGTGGGGCAGAATACTATGCCAATTTGGATCCTCGTATCAAAGAAAAAGACCTGAAGGTGGGCACGCGTGTTCTGGTGAATGAAGCTTTTGCCGTGGTGGGAGATCTGGGCACCTCTTCAGCCGGAATGGTAGGCAAAATTATTGATGTGTTAGAAGATGGGCGTTTGCAAGTGGGGCAGGAACACGGCACACAATCCCATGTGCTGGTTCGGGGCAGTGATTTGCAAAAAGTCGTATTAAAAGCAGGCGAGGACGTGCGCATTGATCCGGGGTATCGCGTGGCGATAGAGAAAATGCCCCGTTCAGAAACAAAAGAGTATTATTTGGAAGAAGTACCGATTTTACCCTGGGAGAAAGTGGGTGGGCATGATGCGGCCATTCAGGCCATTAAAGATACCATCGAAATGCCAGTTTTGCACCCGGAACTTTTTAAACGGTTTCAATACAGCACACCCAAAGGGTTTTTGCTTTATGGGCCGCCTGGGTGTGGCAAAACACTTATTGGCAAAGCCACCGCCTATAATTTGGAACGCCAGGTACAAAAAGATGGCCTGAATCTCAAGGCCTGTTTTATGCACATTAAAGGGCCGGAAATTTTGAACATGTGGTTGGGGGAATCCGAGCGCAAGGTGCGTGAAATTTTTGCCCAGGCACGAGAAAAACGCAAAGAAGGGTTTTTGCCTGTTGTTTTTATTGACGAAGCAGAATCTGTTCTGGGCATACGTCGCGCAATTCGGTCGCACAATATTTCCAATACCATTGTGCCCATGTTTTGTTCTGAAATGGATGGCATCGAATCGCTTCAAGATGTGGTGATCATTTTAACATCCAATCGCCCCGATTTGATCGACCCGGCCATTTTGCGGCCAGGCCGCATTGACCGAAAAATAAAGGTGGGTCGGCCCGATGAAGTGGCTGCCCGGGATATTTTCCGAATTTATATGACTTCTGAACTGCCCATTGCCCAGGCTGAATTGGATGCACACCAGGCCGATATTGAAAAAGCAATTGATGATATGGTGGTTCGTGCCACCGCAGAAGTGTTTGCCCGGCGCGATGATACCCGGTTTTTAGAGGTCACGTTGCGCAGTGGGCGCAAGGATATTTTAACCCGTGGGGATTTGTGCAGCGGGGCTCTGATTGAATCGATTGTGCGACGGGCCAAAGAGCTTGGGATCAAACGGTCGATTGCATCGGGCAAAGAGGAAGGCATCGGTTTTGGCGATTTGCTGGTGGCCATTGAAACCGAGTTTGCCGAAAATGAGATTTTCCCCCCCACAGATAATACAGAAGACTGGTTGAAATTGCTGGATTACGATCCGGAAAACGTGGTTCGGGCAGCGCCCATTCGCCCAGAGCGTGGCAGACGAACGAGTCGTCAGGGCGTGATATGAAGTGCGTTGGTACGTTAAAAGCGCGTTGGAATTGAGAGATGGGTGAGATGAACGTTTAAACGTGCAAACGTAGTAACGCGATTCTGGAGAATTATGAAGCGACTGTTTGGGTTGGAAACGGAATATGGCATTACCATCGACGGCATTGAAAAAATGGACGTGGTTGAAGAGTCCATGCAATTGATTCGGTGTTACCAACAAGGTGCTTTTGTTCCTATTTGGGATTATCAACTTGAAAATCCACGAAGAGACGAACGGGGATTTGAGGTCAAGGATCTTTTAAATGATGCCGATGAGAAAGTGCATTTGCAACAGGATCGAAAACGCAAAATTCCGTTTAAAGAACTCAAAAGCGATTTGATTATTTTTAATGGCGCACGTTTTTATAACGACCACACCCATCCTGAATATTCAACGGGTGAATGTTTGAATTTGTTTGAGCTGGTTGCACAAGACAAAGCGGGTGAACGCATTGTTGATATTTGTGCACAACGACGCACGACCGCGCTCAAATCGGGCCTTGTGCGCATGTACAAAAACAATACAGATTTTGAAGGACACTCTTACGGATGCCATGAAAATTATTTGATGGACCGCGCCGTGCCTTTTGAACGCATTGTCAAAGGGCTGTTGCCTTTTTTTGCCACCCGACAAATTTTTGCAGGGGCTGGCAAAGTGGGGGTTGAGCGAGAAGACAAAACCCCTTTGTATCAACTGTCGCAGCGGGCAGAGTTTTTTGAAGTGATTGCCAGTGTGGACACCATGCACAAACGTCCGCTGGTGAATACGCGCGATGAACCACATGCCGATGCCGCGCGATACCGGCGGTTGCATGTGATTGTTGGCGATGCCAATATGTCTGAATATATCACCGCGCTCAAAGTGGGCACCACCGTGCTGGTGGCCGATTTGATTGAAGCAGATTTATTACCCGATTATAAACTTCGCGATCCCATTTCGGCCATCAAAAATGTGGCACGCGATCAATCGTATGAATGGCTGGTAGAAATAGAAGGGGCTGGCTCACGGTTGGTTTCTGCTTTGGAAATTCAAGATGCCTATCTATCTTGTGCAAAAAAAGCTTTTGCCGGACGCGACCGGGATACCGATTGGGTTCTTGTGGCCTGGGCCGATGTTTTGAACAAATTGGCAACAGATCCGATGTCTCTGGTGGGAACCTGTGATTGGGTGACCAAAAAATGGCTGATTGACAGTTTTTGCGAATCGGAAGGATTATCCTGGGACAATCCCGATGACGTGTTCTGGATGCAAAGCCAGGATCTGGAATATCACAATGTGGATCGCGAAAATGGGTTGTATTTTTTGTTAGAAGCCCAGGGCCAAATGGTGCGTGTTGTGGATGACAAAGAAATTGCCCATGCGATGTCACATCCGCCCTCTGATACACGGGCCTATTTTCGCGGGCGATGTTTGGAAAAATTTGGCGATCATGTGGTGTCGATTAACTGGGATCGCATTGTGTTTCAACTTGGCAACAAACAACATGCCATCGATATGAAAGATCTGGTGGATCTTGCACTTGTCAAACAATATAATGGGGCATTGGATCGTGCGGATAAACTGGATGTTTTTATTAAAACACTGCAGGAAACAGTGAACAGTGAACAATGAACAAGTTTTGGATTTTGATCATTGACGATTGTTCCTTAAAAAGGAGGTAGTTATATGGACCATTTGGCACAGTTTGAACGCCGCACGCACCCGACAGATCCTGTGGAACGCAAATCTGGTGATGGCGGCGATGGCGGGCCTACAAAACCCAAAGTAGATCGCCCGGATACGCAGGATTTGCTCAAGCGGATGCGCCGTGTGGATCCCAATCAGGCGCGGCGTTATCGCCAGCGGACAGGACAATAATGATGAATTCTGGTCTGGATTTTGTCGATTTGCTTCGGCAAACAGGATATCGGTTTCCCACCAACAGCATGGCCGTTTCTCATCCCTCAACGGGTCAGGCACTGCCCTTTCATCCCACCGAAGGAACGACGATTCTTGCTATGCGCTATCGCGATGGGGTGCTGGTGGCCGGAGATCGGCGCGCCACGGCTGGCAATATGGTATTGTATGATCGCGCTGACAAAGTGATCAATCTGGATGCGTATTCGGTGATGGCCATTTCTGGATCTCCTGCCATTGCCTTTGAAATAGCCCGTATTTTAGAACATTCCTTTCAATATTACCGCCGCCGCCAACTTCAGGAAATGAGCCTGTCGGCCAAATTGCGCCGACTGTCTATGTTGATCAAAGACAATTTGCCGATGGCCATGCAGGGCATTGGGGCGGTTATTCCCATTTTTGCCACATTTGATCGCGCAGAAGGATGCGGCAAAATTTATTTTTACGATGCACTGGGTGCTCAATTTGAGAGCACTGATTTTACAACAACGGGATCTGGATCACCCAGTATTCGAGGCACGATGTATTATTTAAATCGGTGGGGTGGTCAACGGTTTGCCGATCTGGATCGCGATGCGGCTGTGGGATTGTCTTTAAGGCTTTTGGATACGGCGTCGGAATACGATTCGGCAACAGGGCGATATGAAAAGGCCGCCGATATTTTTCCATCGGTTAAGACGATTACGGCTTCAGGACTTGAGGAAATAAAAACCGAGCAACTTCGGCAACTTTATGGGCAGTATGTCAATGGCGAGGAGGATGTGGCCTCATGATGTTGTCTGATGAACCCTATCGCTGGGCCGAGGTTATTTCCAATCGGCGCGATTATATTGAAGATCAAATTCGTGCTGGCAGCCCGGTTGTGGGTGTGGGGTATGAAGATGGCGTACTGCTGGTGACACTGGGCCGCGGGCAACAAAAGCTGTTTGAAATTTATGACCGCATTGCATTGGCGGCCATTGGGCATTCAACCGATATTGAAAAAATGCGCCAGGGTGCATTGGACATGGCGCATACCATTGGGTTTGGGTATTCTGAAGATGACGTGACGCTGCGCCAGATTGTTTATTTTGGATTGGGACCTGCTGTGAAGGCGGGGTTTGACGACATTGTGCGCTCTCCCTTTCTGGCGCGTGTTTTATTGGCCGAAATAGACGGTCATGAGGGCGCTCAGATTTTTTATACCGTGGATTATGATGGGGCATTTTTTCGCAGTGACGGGTTTGCCGTTGTGGGTGGCATTCCCGAAGCGGATCAGGTGATGATGCGGGTTTTGGACGGGTGCAATACCCAAACACTGTCACTGACAGAGGCTTTGAATGTGGCTTTAAAAGCCTGGGCAATGGGGCGCTGGGTTGGTCTTATGGAAAATATTCCTGAAAAGGAAGAGTTGGATCGGCTTGCCGCAGATATTAAGGCGGAAGATGTGTTGAAGCGCGAATTGCAAAATCTGGATGTGGAGGCGGTGGTGTTGCAGCGGTCTTGTGTGGGCAAACCCAAATATCGCCCGTTGACATCCGATGAGATTGCGCCCGCCCTTTCTGTGTATCAGACAGACTGAAAGGCTTGCCCCATGAAGGACCGCATTTTTGGCATCGAAACCGAATATGGCTGTCTGACACCCGAACACGAAGGGTTTGTGAGTCCCGATGTGATTTCTGTGAAGGTGAAAGATCACATTTTTCACGCCGATCGCATTGGCATTGTCGATATCCATTATCGCGGACGCGACGAACCTCCTGGCAATGGCGGTTTTTTGTTTAATGCCGGGCGTGTGTACATTGATATGGGGCATATAGAGTATGCCACGCCCGAATGTATGGGGCTTTGGGATATCGTGGCGTATGATCGGGCAGGAGATCGCATTTTAAGCCGTGCGCTTCAGGCGTTGGGATTGGCCAAAGAGGCTGCATTTTTAAAAAACAATGTGGATCATTATACGGGTGCCACATTTGGATGCCATGAAAATTATTTGATTCGACGCAATGTTCCTTTTTCAACGGTTGTGATTCCTGCGCTGTTGCCATTTCTGGTTACGCGGCAAATTTTTTGCGGTGCTGGTCGCGTGGGCAGTTATGATGACAGTTTTTATTATTAT
>CAXNEV010000041.1:0-13855 GCA_964200925.1 Candidatus Latescibacterota bacterium
CATGATGCCTTCCGTGACATCAGGCAGATACTCTCCGGGACCAGACATGGTAAAGCCCTCCTTGGACAGGTGTTCCAGCCAAGGAATTTACTGCTTTTGCTCGTTTGAGGCATCCCGAATTGCCTCTTTTGATGCTAAAGTGTCGAAAATGACCGAATTATTGTAAAGAAGATAAGAACAAGCAAAAGAGGGAAGGAATATGTACGAAAAATTGGACGATTTTCAGACGCGGGATTTGCCAGCGCGCAAGTTGCCTTTCTGGAAGATGGCCGGGCCGGGGGCCGTTCTGGTGGGGTTGTCGATTGGAGCGGGGGAGATTATTGTGTGGCCGCAAATTGTGGCTGAATTTGGTGCCGGGATGATCTGGGCGGCGGGCATGGGTGTGTTTTTGCAGTTGTGGGTCAATCTGGAAGTGGCCCGCTGGACAATTGCTACAGGGGAAACGGTTTATACGGGATATGCGCGGGTGTGGCAGGGATTTTCATGGGTGTTTATTTTGTTGACGATGATGGGCTGGCTTGCGCCGGGTTGGGGGCGGGCATCGGGGCTGGCATTAAAGGCGCTTTTGCTTGGGCCAAACGGCTGGGGATCCGATACGTTCTGGACGCTGGTGACATTTGTGGGTGTGGCGGCGGTGTTGTTTGGCCCCAAGCTGATTTATCAATCGGTGGAGAAAACGATTGAGTTGTTGGTGATTGTGGTCATGGGCGGCTTAATTGCCGTGGCCGTGGCCGTGGGCACGGTGGATACATGGAAAGAACTGGGTGTCAATGTGATCAACATCGGGTATCTCGATCCCGATATGTCGATCAAGCGGTTGTTTATTGCCATTGTGTTTGCGGGTGCTGGGGGCACGGCAAATTTGTTTTTGACGTTTTATTTGCGCGACAAACACATTGGGATGGGGGCGCATTTGCCAACGATGCAAAATCCGTTGTGGGGCCGTTCGGAGGCGATTCCATCAACGGGGTATCGGTTTGAGGAGACAGAAGAAAATATCGGTCGATTCAAATCGTGGTGGCGTTATGTGAAACAGGATCAGGTGCTGTTTTTCTGGTTTACCAATTCGGTGACGATTTTGTTGTTTATTTTTGGGGCACTGGCGGTGTTGCATCCGCGGGGCATTGTGCCGGCTTCGGGATCGTTGATCTGGGATGAGGCCGCCATTTTGGGCGATGTGTGGGGTGCACCGGGGCGCGTGATTTTTTTGCTGGTGGGGTTGGCAACGCTGTTTTCGACCCAACTGGCACTGGTGGATGGGGTGGCGCGTTCGATTGCAGATATTGTGCATACCAATTTTAAGGGCGCAAAAAAACGCGAATTGAACTGGTGGTATTTGCTGGTGGCACTGGCCTGGATGGTGATGGGTGTTGGCATTACGTTTGTGATGGAGCGTTATGGGGTATCCGAGCTTGGATTTTTGTTTAATGCGGCCTATATGGGTGGTTTTGCCATGGCCCTTTATGTGCCGTTGACGCTGTATATGAATTTTAAATATTTGCCCAAGGCAGTTCGTCCGGGAAAAATCTGTACAGTGATGACCGGGGCTTCGGCACTCATTTATATTGCTTTTTCGGTTGCATGTTTGTTGTGGGAAGTGGGATTGTTTTGAGGCGGTTATTCTGAATCCTTTTTTAAAGTAAAATTTGGAGGCACTATGCCCAGACAACCAGAACCGATGTGGGAAGACGGGATGCGCAGCGTGCGGCGCAGCGAGTTTGACAGTTTGCGAAAATTGATTGAGGATGTGTTTTTTCCAGGGTTGTGTGAGATGCAACCGCACGCGTTTAACATGGATAATGCCAGCAATTTGCGCGTGGTGGTGGAAGATGGACAGGTGGTTTCACACATTGGCACTATTCGGCGGCATGCATCGCTTTTTGGCTGCACAGTGCGCGTGGCTTCTTTGGGCGGTGTGGCAACCTATGCGTCACATCGCGGGAAAGGGTATGCCGATGCCCTGGTGCAAGATACGATGCGGGTGTGCCGCGATGAAGGTGTGGATTATATCATAGTTTCTGGATATCGCAATATGTATCATCGGCATGGCTGTCGGTATGTGGGGCGCGAGTGGACATTTGGCATTGATGCAGACCGGGCGGGCGATTTTGACGATAATGGTTTAACGATTGCGATTGCGTCGGATCGGGATGTTGATGCGCTTGCATCCATTTATCGGCGCGAACCAGTGCGCTGGTTGCGACCGCCTGAGGATATCAAACAGGGCATTAACGGGTGGGTGTCCAATCGCAGGGCGCGCACGTTTTTGATCAAGCGGGGCGATTGTTTGCAGGGGTTTGCCGTGGTGCAAACAGCCGGTGAAAAAGATGATGGTCGCGTGCGGGTTTTGGATTATGCGGGTGAGCGGTCGGCTCTGGTGGGGGCGCTGGGCAAATTTATTCGCGAACAGAATTTGAAGCGCATGTCGGTTCATGTGATGGGATGCGATACGGTTTTGCAAGATTTGCTCAAAATGCGCGGTTTAGCAGGGGATCCGACGAATTTGCCAGGTACGACGATGGTGATTCACTTTGTACAATTGATGGAAAAAATGCGCCCTCATTTTGTTGAGCGCTTGGGCGAAACGGCGGCCAATGGGCTGGTGTTTAAAGAGGTTGATGACGAATACCACATTTATTACGGGGGAGATCGCGTGGTGGCCGACAGTCGGGGGGCGGTGGCGCAATTGATTTTTGGCACGCTGCACGGGGCCGAAGAAGAGATGCTGAATGCGGGTGGCAAAGCGGGGGAAGTGCTGCGCGCCTGTTTGCCGATTCCGGGATTGTGGTATGGGGTGAATTACGTTTGAGTAGAAAATTGATTATATTTATGGAAATTTTTCAAAAAGCCAACGTTGGAGTATTATAATGAAAGCCATTGAAACAACAGGTCTGATTGATGATCAGCACAGATTGATTTTGGATGAACCGCTTTTGAATATCGAACCGAGTCATGTGCGCATTATTGTGCTTGTGCCAGAGCATGATGATATTGATGAAAAAACATGGTTACATGCCGCGTCTAAAAACTCAGCATTTGATTTTTTGAAGGATGAAGGAGAAGATATTTATTCTGCTTTGGGTGGGAAGCCGTTTGATGACAAAAAGTAAGATCGTTTTGATCCCATTTCCGTTTGATGACCGTTTCACTATCGATTATTCAGCGGGAATTAGGCCAATTACCCGATCAACTTCAGAGTGTTGTAGATGAAAAATTGAAACGATTATTTGGTCTTCAATAGTATTTTGCCAAAAAAACAGCCCGGAACGCAATGTTCCGGGCTGTTTTTAATTGTGCGCAATCGGTGGGCCTGCTTGACCCGTTTGGGGAGGCACGGGCCAGTGGCTGCCGCGCTGACCGGAGAGGCCGCGGTTGGGTTTGGATTCGTAGGTGTGATCGGGCAGGCCGACGAGTTGGCCGTTTTTTACATAGGTTTCATCCCCGCCGTAGAGTTCGGCAATCAGGCATTGGGTCAGGCGGTTTTTGATGTGGGCATGATCGGGTGAATCGGACAGATTGTGCAGTTCTTTGGGGTCGGTTTGCAGGTCAAACAACTGGGTGTGATTGCCCACGGGATAATAGATGAGTTTGTGGCGGCTATCGTGAATCATGCGGGTGGCATTTAATCCTTCGCTGCATTCACCGTAGAGGTGGTCGCGTTTTTGATTTCCGACCATAGAAAGGCCTTCAACGGTATCGGGAATGTCGATGCCTGCCAGATCGAGCAGCGTGGGCATGACATCGGCCCAGCCGACGAGGCGGTTGTCGATGCGATGGTGTCCCACGCGACTGTCATTTGCGGTGCCCATCAAAATCATGGGCACATTGGCCGAGTCTTCGTAAAAAAGGCGTTTGGCCCATTGGCCATGGTTTCCGAGCATATCGCCGTGGTCGGACGTGAACAGGATGATGGTGTTTTCAAGCAGGCGCTCTTCGCGCAAGGTGCCAATGACCACGCGCAACTGGTGGTCGATGTGGGTACACAGCGCGTAAAAGGCACGCAGGGCCGATTTGATTTGATAGTCGGTGAAGCTTTCCCATTCGAGGGCGCGCACATTGAGGGCATAGGGCAATGGAGAATCCTGTGTCCAGGTGCCTTGATACGGCATGGGCGGATCGATGTCGCGATACATGTCGAGGTAACACTGCAATGGGTCAAGCGGCGGGTGCGGGTGGCAATAGGAGAGGAAATAGAAGCCCGGTTTGCCGGGATCCCGGCGCTGGATGGTGCGGGCCATTTGCCAGGTGGCCCAGTTGGTGACATGGCAGTGTTCGGGCAAATGCCACGGGCGGTTGAGATAGTCGTTGTTGTTCATGCCGTGGGAAAACATGTGACCGGCATATCCCTGATCGCCGAGGAACAGTTCGTAATCATCCACGGCGTCAAATTGGGTGCGGCCTTCTTCGGCAAGAATGACGTCGTCAAAACCGATGCGGTCTCGCTGAGGATATACATGGAGTTTGCCCACGGCGTAGGCCTGATAGCCGTTGTTGCGAAAGGTTTGGGCCAGTGTGGGCAGATTGGGCATTTTCAGCGTTTCTTTAAATACGCGATCGCCATGCGTGCGCGGTGTGGTGCCGGTCATCAGGGTGCGGCGT
This sequence comes from Candidatus Latescibacterota bacterium, assembly GCA_964200925.1. Lineage (GTDB taxonomy): Bacteria > Latescibacterota > UBA2968 > UBA2968 > UBA2968 > CAXNEV01. Next base: position 4,600 of record CAXNEV010000041.1, read on the forward strand.
GCGGGAATGCACACGGGGCATTCGCTGTAGGCATTGGTGAAGCGGATGCCGTTTTTGGCCAGTTGATCCAGTGTGGGGGTTTGAATAGCCGGGTGACCCACGCCGCCAAATAACGAAGCAGGCCAATGGTCGGTTGAAATGAGCAAGACGTTTGGGCGATTGGACATGACGATCTCGTTGAGAATGGGGTTGCAGAAATCAAGAGGTGAAAAATCAGAGGTCAAAAATTAAAGCCAACAGTCAAGGAGTGAAGCAAAAATACAAACAGATTTTGTTTCTCTTTGCCTTCGGCGACCTACTTTTTGAACGACCAAAAAGTAGGCAAAAAGTCGTCCCTCAAACGCCGGGAGGCTGATTTTTCGCGAATATCCCCACAGGATGCTCGCCATAAAATGGCCTGTCAGCGATGGTGGCATTTTACAATGTGTTGCGAAGCGGAATGGCGCGAAAAATCACACCGGAGCATATCTTTAATTTTGTTGCATGTATTTCTGTATTTCCCTTAAACCTTCTTGCGCGGCGGCATGGTCGGGTTTTTTGCTGAGAACGTACTGGTATTTTTCAAGGGCTTGTGCATATTGTTTGAGACCTTCAAAAGCATTGCCAAGCGTGCAGTGCGCATCGAGGTCATCGGGTAATAAACGAACGGCTTCTTGCAAATGCGGCAGGGCACGGGCAAAGTCATTGGCCTGAAGAAGAAGAGCTCCGAGGTTAAATTGCACTTCTTGAAACGCAGGATTGAATTCGAGGATTTTTTCAAAGATGGTGACAGCCATGGGCAATTGCCCACGTTTGTAAAAAACGATGCCGAGATTAAACATTTCAAGCTGATAATCGGCATTTTGGAGGTCCAGTGTCAGGGCTTTAAGCTGTGCCTGATAGGCCGCGGGCAGATCGTTTTGCTTCTGGTAGAGGTACGCTAAAGCTTGCTGGATGGGCGCGTAAGTGCTGTCAAGCTGATGGGCGCGGTTGAGCATTTGTTGGGCTTTATCCAGATCTCCCAGAATGGTCAGGCAATTGGCGGCATTGACATAAGGCGGCAGTTGATCTGGCGCAAAGGAGATGGCTTTGTTATAGGCCCATAGGGCGGCCTGATAGTTGCCTGTTTCCCGATATTCGTGCCCAATGTCTGAATAGGTCTGGTTGACCAGCAAGATGAGGTTGGGGTCTTCGCCCTCTTGTTGCGACAGGGGTTCAAGATAAACAAGACCTTCTTGTTTTAGTCCGGCATTGATCAGGCCAATAAAGGCGTGTTTCGGCATGTTTCCGGCTATGGCAATGGCCCTGTCCCATTCGCGCTGGGCGGCTGATTCGTTGTCGTTTTTGAGATAAATTTCTCCGATGAGCATATGAGACAGGGCAAAATTGGGTTGTATGTCCAGGGCTTTTTGAAAAAATTGTTTTGCCTGTTCCCAATTTTTTTGCTTAAAGGCTTTAACGCCCTCAAAAATGTAATAATCTGGCAGTTCTCGGCTTGTTGAAATGCGTTCTTTCCAGAGGTCTAACAATCCTTCTGCCGGGCGTTCGGGCATTCTTTGGAAGATGCTGATGGTGGGATGGTCAAAGGCGGTAACACTGGGTTCGGCATCGGATTCATTGCGCGTCCAGGGGCCAAGCGCGGGGTGGTTTTTGAATTGGGCAATGCGTTTGAAGCCGAGTTCTTCATCGTTCAATCGCAGGTAAATTTCCGATCCTATGGGGTATTGTTTGGGTACGGATATAAATGGGCGCAAATGGTTTTCTTCTATGAGCACGATCCAGTCAACAGCAGATATGCGGTTGCTGAGGAAGTCGATTTGTGAACTGTAGGGCACCCAGTTTTGGGACACAATGAAATAACTGCTGTCGGTAAATTCGCGGTAATAGGATTGTTTGGGCACCATCCATGCGGTGGGAAATCCGCCATTTTCGACCATGACTCCGCTGCCTTTGGGAATATTTTTTTGCACCCATCGCGCAGTCACAATGCGGCTGTCTTCGTGTCCAAAAAGGCGTGCAACGGCCAGTCCGTGTGTGGCAACCACAAACAAAACAATCAGCGCCGGAATGGCGTTGGCAAAGGCCAACGACCACTGTTGTTGCAGCCATTGCCCCAATAACACACAGGCCCAGGCTCCCAGAATGATTAAAACTGGCAACATGGGAATGGCATAACGAATGGGTTTGGTGTGCAATCCGGCAACGAGCAAAAAATAAGGCAACAACCAGGCCAACAGGATCAGGGCTGTTCTGGGGCGTTTCCAGAAGGCGAGCAGAATGCCAGCGATGCCGGCGATTTCAAGTGGAACGGTTAATGCGTAATACCACAGGTGCGTCAGATAATAGAGGTAGGGCGTGGTTTGAAAATCATACAGCGTCCAAACCCGCACGAGTTCCCCTTTGGCCACCAGCATACTGGGGGCAAATTGCCGAATGTCGCTGGTGTCGAAATAGTGTTGTGGATTAAGCAGGACAAAGGGTTCACAAATAAGCAGGACGATGAAACCTGTGAGGGTTGCAAGACCGATGTTTTTCCATGGAAGCTGGCGGAAAAATTCGGTCAGATTTTTTTGAGATACGGTGGTTGAGGTGACAAAAGGCAGAATATGGACAAGCAAAAAAGGCAAGGATAACATAATGCCCACCAGACGCGTGCCGGCTGATAGACCACTGACCAGGCCAAATGCAACATAGATACGCCAATCTTTGTTGGGCAATCGCAACGTGATCAAAAGTGCAAGCCCCACCCAAAAGGTGAGGGCGGGATCAACCGTGTAGTAATGGCTTTGCTGAATATGGCCCGGGCACACGGCCATCAAAGCAGCAGACAGGGCACCTGTCCAGGAATTGTGAAGGGCTGTTCCGAGGCAATAGACAAAATAGATTAATAAGACCCCCATCAGTGCCGAGATTCCACGTCCGGTGATATACGTAAATTTTGCCGATTTGTGATTGTCCAGGTCAAAGGGCGTGTTGCCCGATAATACACATAGGGTGTGTGTGGCTGCCCACAGGATGTACATGGGCGCTTTGCCATAGGATGCGCGAATCTGGCTAAGGTCTTTGCCGATCCATTGGGCATTTTCGACAATGGTGGATTCATCGGTGTGAAAGTGATGAAACTCACCTGTTTGCCGATCCACGCCCCAATCAAGGCCATAAAAGCGAAGGATGGCGCCGATGAAAAGGGCAAGGCACAGGGCGATTTGCGGGTGGGTCATTCGGGATAATGTCATGGTGTTTTCAGTTTGGGTTAACAGGGATGTTCAAGAGATGTGTGTTGTTGTGGGGTATATGGTAGCAAAAAGTGTTGTGTTGGGCAAGCTGGACAGAGATGGACTTGACTTGCAGGTTGTTTTGATTTAGGTATGAGGCATCCAACGAGCCTTTACAATTGTTGATCAAACAGTTGAGGTGATCCATGCCCTCTTTTTCGCGCAATCCTTTTGATGATCCCAAAGCCCGACCACCGGGATGGTTGCTGGTGCTGATTGCTGTGGGCGTGGCGGTTGTGGTGACGCTGTTTGGCTGGGTGTTGCTGTTTTTGCGCGATGCGTTTAACTCTCAACCTTTGGGATAAGAAATAGACGAATAGACGAATAGACGAATGGGCGAATCGCAGACTCGCAGACTCGCAGACTCGCCAGTTTTAATAGGTGGCCCGACCGCCGCTCACGTCATAACACTGACCGGTGACAAAAGAGGCATCGTCAGAGGCGAGGAAATGTACCACAGCGGCGACTTCTTCAGGTTTGCCTAGGCGGCCAAGTGGGATTTTGGATGTTAGATAATCAATTTGTTCGGGTGTGACGTTGTTTAACAAAGGCGTTTGAATGAGTGCGGGAGCCACGCAGTTGACGCGAATGCCATCTTGCAGATGTTCTTTGGCTAGGGCCTTGGTGAAACAGATGACCCCTGCTTTGGAGACAGAATAGGGTACCATGTTGGGGTTGCCTTCTTTTCCTGAAATGGAAGCGACGGAAACAATGACGCCGGATTTGTTTTTGATCATAGAAGGCAGAACAGCACGCGAACAGAGGAAGGGGCCTTTGAGGTTGATGTTCAAAACCTGATCCCAGTCGCTTTCGGTGAGGTCTTTTACCGGGGTGCCCGACCCGACAATGCCCGCGTTGTTGATGAGGATGTCGATGTGTTCCCAATGATTGAGACAGGTTTGAACGGCAGTTTGCACACTGTCTGCACGGGCCACGTCCATTTGAATAGATAGGGTTTCCAGAGACAACCCCTGTGCTGTTTTTTTTGCGTTATCGAGATTTATATCTGCAATGGCAACACGGGCACCTGCGGCATGCAGCCGTTCGGCAATGGCTTTGCCAATGCCCTGTGCGGCACCTGTGATGATGGCCGTGCGGTTGACCAGATTTTTGGGAATAAGCGGCATGATATCTCCTGTTTGATTGATTTTGGACAAGCGTTCAGCCGTCAGCTTTTTAACAATCAGCAAAACCGTTTTCTTGTTTTTTGAAAAAAGAGATCGCGTGTTTTGCTTTCACTCTTTGGTCAACAAGCAGTCATGTAAAATATCTTATCAGGATACAAACAGGTCGGGTTGATGGGTTTGCTGGAGATAGTCGGCCAGTTTGCGACTCGTGCGAGAAAACGCGTAGGTGTGCAATTCCGAAAGCGATACCCAGGCACATTCGGCACATCCAACAGGATGGGCTTTGCCTTTTTGATGGGTGCATAAAAAGGCGTGAATGGTGATGCTGAAATGGGTGAAAGCGTGGTTGACGGTACGAAACCGATTGAGAATTTTGACGGTGATGCCAGCGGTTTCTTGAATTCCCCGAATGCAGGTTTCTTGCAAGGATTCGCCATTTTGCTGCGTGCCTGCGGGAAATTCCCAGAGGCCGCCGAGCAAGCCGTTTTCAGGACGGCGTGTGATGAGCACTTTGTTTTTATACCACACAATTCCCGCGCCCAGCGTGTGATGGGGGCGCGGTTTTTTTTTCGCTTTGATGGGCAATGATTCTGGATGTCCAAGCGGGTATGCTTTGCATTGAGCGTTTAATGGACAGGTTGCACAATCGGGATTTCGCGGTGTGCAAACGGTTGCCCCCAGTTCCATGATTGCCTGATTGTACGCACCTGCATGACCGCGGGGCAATAGCTCCTGGGCCAATTGCCAGAGGTGTTTTTTGGTGCATGGGTGTGTGATGTCGTCGTGGATGTTGAAGAGGCGGCAGAGCACCCGCATCACATTGCCATCGAGCACAGCGCAATTTTGATTGAATGCAATGCTCAAAACGGCCGCGGTGGTATAGGGGCCAAATCCGGGCAGGGCATGAAGGTCTTCGTATATGTCGGGTATTTTGCCATTGTATTGTTCAACAACCTTTTGCATAGCTTTTTGCAGGTTGCGTGCCCGTGCGTAATATCCAAGCCCTTCCCAGGCTTTGAGCACATCCGATTGCGGGGCATGGGCAAGGTCGCGAAGGGTTGGAAAACGTGCGAGAAACCGGTGATAATAGGGGATGACCGTATCGACCTGGGTTTGTTGCAACATGAATTCGGACAACAAAATGCAATAAGCATCCTGTGTGTGTCGCCAGGGCAAATCGCGTTTGTTTTTTTCATACCAGGCAAGCAAATATTTGGCAATATGCGTCATGGTTTTTGGAGCATTTGAAGGCGAGATTGAACCACATCTGCTGAGTGGGCATCTCCTTGCCAGATGGTTAAAAAGGCCGTGTAGGATGCCCTGGCCCCGGTTGTATCGGCCTGTGTTCGGCGGGCTTCTGCAAGGCTGTAATAGGCTTTGCCGAGATAGGTGCGAATATCAACATGGGTGCTGTCCAGTGAAAACGCTTTTTCAAGTGAGGCGACAGAGGCTTCCAGATTACCCATGCCCTGGTACGCAATGCCTAAGTTGGCATGGGCATCGGCATGGTTTGGTTTTATTTTTAGCGCGCGCACAAGAATGTCATTATTTGTGATCAGAACTTTTTATGTTTTTTTGAGAGCAATGGCTCTGGCGTGTTCTGTGACAATGTCGGGTGGGCTGTGCACAATCAGGTTGCGGATAGACAGGATGAGCATGATCAGGTCTTCCCCCAAACCCAGATGAAGCAGAAGGCCTTCGGGGATAAAGTCGATTGGAACAAGGCCATAAAGGATTGCCAAAACAACCCACAGTTTTAATTTCCCCGGTGTGCGGGCATCCCACATCAGTCGCCATGCCAGGCGCAAATATTGCGGCAACTGGATCAGAATAGAAAAAAAACCGCGCATCCGAAGCAACCTGAGAAGGGCAAAAAAAAATCGCATGGTGTGTGCCCTTTGATCGTTGAATTTTGATGTTGCAATGGCTTCTTATACGCAACCGTCGTCAATCCATTTCTGGACGATTTTGCGCAGGGCATTGCGCTGTACTTTGCCCGTGGAGGTGAGGGGCAAATCGCCCTGGACAATGGGAATAATCTTTGCGGGAGCTTCGTAGGGGCTCAGGCCGGGAATGGTTCCCTCTTGACCAAGTTGTACGATGCGTTGAGCTTCGGTTTTTGGATCACCCGTGAAAGACGGTGTAAAAATAACGGTTGCCCCCACCTCTTCGCCCCAGCGGTCGTGTGCAAAACCAATGACATAGGCCGCAGATATCTGTGGCAATGCATTGAGCAGGGCATTTTCAACGGCGATGGGCGAAATGTTGACCCCACCTTTGATGAGGATTTCCTTTTTACGGCCGTGCATAAAGAAAAATTTGTGACCGTGGCAATGGCGATAAAACCCGATGTCGCCGGAGTAAAACCAGCCGTTGCAAAACACTTCGCCGGTGGCTTCGGGCTGATTGAGATAACCGCTTGCAACAACGGGACCCCGCACGAGAATTTCGCCGGGTTGCCCTTCGGGTGGATCGCCTTTGATGCGGATGTTGTTGTTGGCCAGCTCAATGCCAATGGCATTTTGTGCCAGCATGTCGCGATAGATTGCTTCGGGCAAGGTTGGAGGCACACCTGTCACACGCAGGCTTACTTCCGTGGAGCCATATCCCTGGACGAGGCGAACGCCAAAACGTTTGACAAATTGGCAGGCAACATGGGCGGGCACGGGCGCTGAGCCGATCATGATTTTTTTGAGACAGGAAATGTCGTATCCAGTTTTTTCAAATTCGTCGGCGCGGGAAAGCAGGTCTGACATGATGGTTGGCACAATGCTGGCCGATGTGGCGCGTTCTTGAGCGACGATGCGCCAGAAAGCGGAGACGCTGTAGCGCGAGTTGAGAATGAGTGTGCCGCCGACCATGAGGATGGTGATGGAAAAGACCGTGGAGTTGACGTGGTGCAGCGGAAGAACGAGGTTGAGTTTTTCATGTTCATCAAAACCGAGCCACTGAATGATGCCGTCGGCATTGGCGGTAATGCTTTGCCGGGTGAGCAATACCCCTTTGGGCTGTCCGGTGGTGCCGGAGGTGTACAGAACAATGTTGGCTCCTTGCTCGGTTTTGGAATAACCCGACCATTCGGGTTCGAGGTCGGCATGGGGTGCATGGGCAGCCTGGAGTGCCCCGGTGGTGGTAATTGGCACGCCGGGCAGTTCTTTGCGTTCGAGTGTTTCGTGTTCGGGGCGCACAACGAGGAGCTTGGCTTTGGCGTTTTCAATTTTGTAACATTTGCGTTCGGCAACGTCTTTGGTCAGGTCGAGCGGGACAGACGTTGCACCGAGGCGAAAGAGGGCGAGAGTGAGCAGGGGAATTTCGGAACAGTTGGGCAGGGCCAGGGCCACGCAGTCGCCGGGCTGGATGTTGAAGTCGCGGTGCAAAACTCCGGCCAGGACGGCGGTGCGGCGTTCAAATTCGGCATAAGTGATAACGCTGCGTTCATCGGTGTCGCAGTCGTGAAAGATGAGGGCGGGTTTGTCGGGATGCTTTTGTGCTCGGTCTTTGAGCATGTGCGTGAAATTGCGCCACGGAAAACGGTAGGTGTGCGGGGCGTTGTTTTTGATGCAGGTGAAGATATCAGAGGTCATGAACTATCCCCGTTGACCGCGCTGGCGCAAATAGTGATCGGCAAGGACGAGGGCCATCATGGCTTCGACAATGGGAACGGCGCGCGGAAGAACGCAGGGGTCGTGGCGACCTCGGCCTTTGAGCGTGGTGGGGTTGCCGTTGATATCGACGGTTTCCTGTTTGGCCAAAATGGTGGCGGTGGGTTTGAAAGCCGCGCGAATGATGATGGGTTCTCCATTGGAAATGCCGCCCTGAATGCCGCCGGAATAATTGGTGCGGGTGTGAATGCCGTTGCCATCGTTGTAAAACGGATCGTTGTGTGCGGTGCCGGTCATGGTAACACCGCCAAAACCGGAACCAGACTCGAAGCCTTTGCAAGCCGGCAGAGAAAGCATGGCTTTGGCCAGGTCGGCTTCGAGTTTGTCAAAGATGGGTTCGCCCCAGCCGGGAGGCACATTGTGGGCAATGGCTTCAACCACACCACCGAGGGAGTCGCCGTCTTTGCGGGCGGCGTCGATGCGTTCGATGATTTGTTCGGCCATTTCTGGATGGGGCACACGGGCGATGTTGGCTTCGACCTGGTCGCGGGTGACAGTGATGGGATCGACGTTGGCAATGAGGGTGTGAACCTGCCGGACGTAGGCGACAATGTCGATGTTGCAGTCGCGTTTGAGCAGTTTGCGAGCCACGGCCCCTGCGGCCACGCGGCCAATGGTTTCACGGGCACTGGCCCGACCGCCGCCCATCCAGGCGCGAATGCCGTATTTTTTTTCATACGTATAATCGGCGTGTGACGGGCGGTATTTGGTGCGCATTTCTTCGTAGTCTTTGGAACGCGCATCGCTGTTCCAGACCATCATGGAAATGGGTGTGCCCAGTGTTTTGCCTTCAAAAAGACCGGAGTGGATTTCCACCAGGTCTTCTTCTTTGCGCTGGGTGGTGATTCGGCTTTGTCCGGGCTTTCTGCGGTCGAGTTCTATTTGGATGTCTTCAATGCTGAGTTCTAATCCGGGGGGACACCCATCGAGCACGACACCCACGCCACCGCCGTGTGATTCGCCCCAGGTGGTCATGCGAAACATGTGGCCAAATGTGCTGCCCATTTCTTGTGCTCCTTGTCATTAAGATAAACGAATGCCCCAATTTACCGAATCGGCGCAGTGGAGTCAAGGAAAGTGACGGTTGAAGCTGTTGTCTTGACATCGGGGATTGTGGGCGCTATCTTGTTGGTTCAAAGCGGGTTGGACAGAAAATAAGAGGGGGGGGTATGGCTGCTGTTTTTTCGGGTATTTTAGAAGAGATGACGATAGA